>JALOBF010000075.1 GCA_023228385.1 Bacilli bacterium | reverse complement strand
ATATCATCTGTTTTATTGCCGGTATCACTTTAATATCATGGCGCTTTTTTGCCCTTTCCGTTTTAGTTTTAAGACCTGTTCCAATTATATTTATGTGCGTCCTCGGGACCGGAGAAATCATTCCTTTCCATGGCTTCGGACTGGTTATCTGGGGAATTATCATCCTGTTTTTTATTATCGGCAGTAATTATATCTGGAAAAACTGGTCGAAAGTTAATAATTTTTTGGAAAAAGTTAATAAATCTTTTTCTCAAAAAAATCAGTAATAACAAGGCTTATGCAAAAACAATATGGCATTTTTTATTTAAATATGATAAAATAATTTTGAATTGATAGAGAAAGAGGTGGATTATGAAGTATTTAAAATGGTTTTTATGTTTAGTTTTTTTGTTTCTTTTCCTTGCCGGATGTACCAAAGAAATTGAAGTTCAATTCAATACCGGAACCAGCGAAGTAATCAAACCGTTAATTGTGAAAAAGGGAGAATCTCTTTCCAAACTGCCGACGCCGGTACGGGAAGGATATGATTTTGACAGTTGGTATTTGGATGATAAATACACAGAAGTTTATGAAAATCAAGCAATTAAAGAAACTACGGTTTTATACGCAAACTGGAAAATCAAGAAGTTCACTGTGGTTTTCAAAAGCGGAAACTTAACTGTTCATACCGTAACGGTTGATTATGGACAGGCAGCAACACCGCCAACCGAAGACCCGACCCGGATCGGGCATACTTTTACCAATTGGGATAAAGCCTTCGACCAGGTAACTGAAAATATGGTGGTTAATGCCTGTTTTAAAATCAATGTCTTTACAGTTAAGTTTAAAGACGGTGATACTATTATTGACGAACAAGAAGTGCCTTTTAACGGTAAAGCAACGGCTCCGACACCGCCGGAAAAAGAAGGATATGATTTTGTTGAATGGGATCAAGACTTTGATGTGATTACCGATGATTTAGTTGTAAATGCTTATTATGAACCAATTTATTTCAATGTGACTTTTGTAGATAGCGATGATACCGTTCTTTCGTCTGATACGATCAGATATGGCGAGGATGCAGTAGCTCCCAATCAGCCAAGTAAAAACGGTTACCTATTTACCGGATGGAACCTTGATTTTAAAAATATAAAAGAAGACTTAACTGTAACCGCAGAATATCAAGTCGTTACCTATACAATCACTTATTACGACGGCGATAATCTCCTAACTCATATTCCTGCATCATACGATATCGAAAACGGCGTTGAAATAGAAGGATTAGGAAAAGAAGGGCTTGAGTTTGTAGGCTGGTACCTTGATTCCGTATTCACGGGCGAACCCATTACCAGTATTCCTTCCGGCAATACCGGTAACCGCGAACTTTACGGAAGATGGGCAAACGTCAGCAATATCGTCTATGAATTAAACGGCGGCAATTGGTATTTTACCGCCAACTCCGTTACCGATGCAACAAATGGCATTGATGCGTTTTCTAATCTGCCGGAAATATTGATGATTGATATTTATACTTACCTTAAAGATAAAAATCTCTTAACTTCCTCAATTGTTGCATCCAAACTGCATAAAACAACATGGGCAACCTTCTCGGCTAACTACGATGATCCGGTTGCGCTATATAACTGGACCTCTTCCAATACATCAAAGGACAATGACGGATACAGCCAATTCTTCCTTACCGAAGGAACCGGTAATGCTACTACCGGCGAATTGCTGACCATTGAAGGTGGCTTCTTTGGAACCGAACCCTATAAATCCAAATATCTGCATCTGATCGAACTTGTATCATTAATGCAAAGACAGCGGTATACCGTTAACTTATGGGATGCCGAAAACGGAAAATCTTTAGCGGGGTTTGTCCTTGACGGTTATCTCTACGGTACTCAAAGTATACCTGATGCTACGTATGAAAAACTAAGAAAAACGGTTCCTCAGCCCAACAAAGGCTACCGCCTAGAAGGCAACAATCTTGTATCTTATGATGTTACCTATCCATTAACCAAACATCTTGATATCCAAAAAACATATTTAAGCCTCCCGCATAAAGAAGGATATGCTTTTGGCGGGTGGTATGTAACTAGTGATTTTAGCGGCGACAGGGTTTATTTCCTTAACCCCACTGATGCCCCCGCTGAAAAATACTTTGCAAAATGGATTGCAATTGAAAATTATTAAAATAAAAATCCATATTGGTATTGCCAATATGGATTTTTTTATTCCCCGACAACTTTAATCACTTCCAAGTAATAATCAATTAAGACGGTAAGTTGCGGAAAGTAACTCATCAATGTCCAGATACTTAAGCCGCCCAGATTATAATCGGCCGCCAATTTTATCTTACTCTCAATACTTCTGGCATCTTCAAAGTGAACCTGATGCTGCTGGTTATCGCTATAATAATTAAAATATGGTGATTGAGCAATTTCGTTAAATCGGATTGCCGCATTAACCGTCCCAGCCAAATCAACCGCTTCCAAATTTGTTAATAATCGGGCGGGACGCCCCTCGATTCGCGGAACAAAAAAATCATAACCGTAATTAGGAACGCCCATTAATATTTTTTCATTCGGAATTTCCGTAATCGCATATTCAATTACCTTTTCAACCATATTAATCGGTGCAACCGGCATGGCTTCACTATAAAGATATCCCCATTCATAAGTCATTATAATTACATGGTCAAGAATCGCACCATGCGCCCGATAGTCATGTGCTTCATATAAAAGTCCCGGTTGATCCGCCCTTAATTTTGGAGCGAGGGCTGAGGATACCGTAAAGCCGCGGGCATGAAATCTTTCCGTTGCTTTTCTTATAAAATTATTATACGGTTCGCGATCTTCGGGATATAAATATTCAAAGTCGAAATCAACACCGTAATAACCTTTTCTATTCATTGTATTAATAATGTTTTCAATTAAGGCGCTTTGTTTGGTCTCATCTGTTAGTAGCGTATGCATCAAGTCGCTGCTAAATTCACCGGGGCGTTCAATATTGGTAATAACCATCAAGGGGGCAACATTGTAACGATAGGCCTCCGAAATCAGCGACTCTTCATTAAGAGTACTTAAACTGCCGTCAGCTCTAACCTGATAAGAAAAAACGCTCAAATAAGTCAGATAGGGCAAATAGCGTCTTAATATGTCCAATTCAATATTCGGATAAATATAACCGTTGATTTCCATAGGGATTTTATCCAGATTGTCATAAACAATATCAATGGCATCGCCGGGATAAATTATCGCATCATACCCTAAATCATTAGCTTCAAGTAACTGCTCGACCGAAATGCCGAAGCGTTCGGCAATCCCATATATCGAATCGCCGGGTTGAACAATATACTGCTGGGTTTCTTTTCTGATTATAAGTGCTTGACCGACCACCAAACGACTGGAGTCGGATATACCGTTATCTTCAATAATTCGATTTGCGGAAACACCATGTCTTTTTGCAATCTGATAAAGGCTCTCGCCCGCTTTTACAATATGAATTATCATTATCCTTCACCTCGTTATAATATATGAAAAAAAGTGACGGGATAATAACCATGTAAACTAATTTCAATAATAATTTTGTCTAAACGGGGAAATGCTTTATGTAAAAACATGCGAATCCGGTAATATCTTAAAAAATAATACAGAATATTTAAGAAAAAAGTTAAAAAAGAATAAATACCTAAATCAGTATCAACAGCAGGTTCCGGTAAGAATAACTCACCTCGTGGTTCTTCGGTTTGAAAATAAATAAATTACTTATTTAAAACCGTCAGTCAGGCTAAACTAAAAAGCATGATTGAATGTATGACCTATTTGATCAAATATAACGGATACACCGTAATCTGTATAAGATGCGATGTAATCATTATTTAAGGATATTTAAGATAAAAAGCAGCATCCACAGTAATTAAGTTCCCGTCTGAATCAACTAAAATCGTACTGTCATTCATGTTTAAAATGATAAAGTAAGATGTTCGATCGCGATAAAAAACATCTTAAATGAACAATTTCAGATGCGAATGGGTAAAATAAGATGTTTTCTTTTGTTTTTAGATGATGTAACAGAAGTATTTTTGACTTTTTGCTTAAGGTAACAATCATTTCGATTGCTTTAAACTCATTTCCGATTGGCCATACACACTAAAACTTATATTTGTTTTACAGAAATCAGAAATTTGTTAGAAATTATAATTATTGACTTTTTATCCTTAGATTTTACTAATAGATTTAGTTTGCAAAAATTATCATTTACTTCAATCAATATTCCTTTATATGTAGTGGGAACCGAACCGCCACTTACATAAGCTGAGCCAAACGCTACTACAACTTCTACTGTTTCATTTATTAATTCATATAACATAAACTTCCTCCTTTAATTTTCAATATATAGAAATAAAAATTCACTATATTTTATTTTTTTGTGGTCATTGCTGTTATCTTATGCCCTAAATATAACTCGCAATCAAAAAAAATATGCTGTATTAAAATACAATAAAAATAGTTTTATGAGTTATCGAGTCATATCACCTCTTTCTTATTTGTAGATAATTATGTAAATTTCTTCAACTAAATATACCATGTAACAAAACAGTCTGTCAATATGTATTTTTAAAAAGGAGATATGCTCCATTTAGTAAGATGTTTTTTCTTTAAATTAAATAAACTTGTTCCTAATCGTTGCCTCACCGATCTTAAACCCTTCCTTAACCAGGACTCTATGCAATAGTGCTGGCTGTTAATTTTTGTTTTATTTCTAAATAGAATCAAACGGTCCTCAACAGCCTATAAAAAGAAAAAATGCCACCTGTTTAAGCAGCATTAATTAATAGCAAAATGGCATCCCTGGAGGGATTCGAACCCCCGACCGACGGTTTAGGAAACCGCTGCTCTATCCAGCTGAGCTACAGAGACATAAAAAAATGGCGTCCTGAAAGGGATTCGAACCCCCGACCGACGGCTTAGAAGGCCGTTGCTCTATCCAGCTGAGCTATCAGGACATCATTAATAGCAATTAATATTATACACTAATTTAGTCAAATTGTAAAGTGGAAATTTGTATCACAGTTAAATAATAACAAGTAAATAAAACTATACAATCATCACCTAAAAAATGCTCCATATTGCATAAACCAAGCACTAAGATAAATATGAAGATTGGACATGTAAAAAGAACAGAACGCAAATTTCGGTAGGAATTAACGATTTCATTAATGTAATGATTAATTAAAAAGAAAATAAACAAAAAAAGAAAAAAGGTTTATAATGGTAGGGGATTAGCCTTATTATCAATAAACCTTTTATATTTCCGATAACCATTCAAAATCATTATGTCGAGCAATGCTTTCTAAATCAAAATAATTGTTTAAAACTTTAATGCTATTATATATTTTTTCTATTTCTTCGGTCTTGAGCGGATACTTGATATAGTAGTCGGCGCCTAAACGGAACGCTTCACAAAGAAATTTATAATTATAGTTTTTGGAGGTAAAGATTATTTTTAGATGATGATTTGCGGGATTTGATCTAATGATTTTTAATAAATCCATACCACAGATGCGCGCTGTCATTACATCAATTACAATCAAAATCGGTTTCGTGTTTTTTATTAATTGTAATCCTTCTATTGCGTTGTCCGTTACATAAATATCTAAAAGCTCGCTTGCAATTTTCTTGGATAAATCGTTCGTTTTTCTTAATATCAATACAACTTTATCCATTTCAGTACCTCCGTTTTTATTATTGCACAATTTAATTATTTTATTCTTTTGAATATAATTATTATTTACAAGCATATAATTTATCAGGAAGGGAGGAATATTATGCTTGTAATACTCGACCCGGGACATGGTGGTTTTGATCCGGGAGGGGGAAGCAATAATTTATGGCGCGAAAAAGATATGGTCTTGAAAATTTCCCAATACCAAAATCGACGCTTCCGGGAATTAGGCATTCCGTCAGTAATAACCAGAACTACCGACGAAACCTTAACGCCACAAGAAAGAATCAGAAGAATCAACAGTTTAATTATCGATAATACCATTACAATTTCCAATCATATCAATATCGGTGGAGGAAAAGGAGCTGAAGTAATTCATTCGATTCGCGATGAACCGACACTAAGCCGTCTCATTGGTATTGAAGTTGAAAAAACCGGTCAAAATATAAGAAATGTCTATACGCGAATGAACGCCCTCGGCAATGACTATTATTTTATTATTAGAGAAACCCCGCGATCGGAAACAATAATTGTTGAATACGGCTTTGCCGATAATGTCGATGATCAACAGCGTATTTTTTATAATTGGCCGGCCTTAGCAGAAGCAGTAGTCCGAGGGGTTGCCGCCTATTTTAATATTCCTTATTCCTTGCCCGTTTTTACTGTGTATACTGCTCGACCCGGAGACTCTTTATATAAAATCGCTCAAACCTTCTCCACGACTATTGACCAAATCAAAAAAGACAACAATTTAACCTCTGATCAAATTCTTATCGGTCAGGAACTTTATATTTATCGGCAATGAAACGTTTTATTATTATTATGATATTTTGTTTAATCGCCGCCGTTATTTTTAATATATTATTAGACTCATCTGCTTTTTTTACCGCTATCGTTAATACCCTTTCCGTTTGGCTTTATAAAGTCTATCCCTCCATTTTTACATTCTATTTAATTGCTGTACTCCTAATCAATACAAAGATAATCGATCGCTTCGTTTATTATCTGAGAGCGATATTTAAAAAACTAAAATTCAAAAATGAAAACGGTCTGCACCTCTTCTTTTTAAGCATCTTTACCGGCAATCCGGGAAGTGCCGCCCTAATTGGGGACGCCATCATTAGTGACGCCATCTCAACCGCGGATGCAAACCAACTTCTGAAATTCTCTTCTTTTATAAATCCGTTATTTATTATTTCTTATCTCGGACCTTATAATATAAAATATGCAATAATCCTTATTTTTGTTCATATTACGGCTAATTTCCTAATTGCATTCTTTACAAACCGTAATAATCAACCGACCATCATAACAAAAAAACCGATTGCTTTTTCCTTAAACGAGTTTTTAGATTCGCTTAATAAACTAATCGGTATATTATTAATGATATCGGCTGTTATGGTCATTGCTAATATAGTATATTATTCTTTGGTAAATATCTTAAGCTTTCTTGGTGAAATACCATTATTAATAAAAATTGTCCTGGCTAATTTAGAAATATCAGCCGGACTAAATCATATCTTGGCTTTACGTCTTTCTTTTAAAATAACTTTATTATTATT
>JALOBF010000074.1 GCA_023228385.1 Bacilli bacterium | reverse complement strand
CGGCGCCCGCCGGATCAATTATAATTGTTTTACCCGGTGTTTATGATGAGGCTGTAGTTGTCGATAAGGCAATTACGCTTAAAACTTTAAATGCCGCTTCCGATCCGACCGAAAACGATGCCGTTTTTAAAGCGGAATCGGAAACCGCCACAACAATCACTAATGTTTGGGCGGTAAATGCCAGCAATATTTCGATTAAAGGCTTTTCGTTTACCGGCGCCGCGCGGATTAAGAGCTACAGCGCTACGATTTCCGCCGGGTTTGCGAATTTCCTTTTCGAAAACAATTATGTTTATGATACCGCTAAAGCGACAATCGAATGGAAAGAAACCGCTCATCTATCGTCCGGCAGCGATAGTGCCAGTGTTGCTGTCCCGGGCTTTATCAGCCTCTATCCCCTTTATACCTGGCTTCATAATTACAAATATATCAACAATAAATTCTCGAATGTCAGCGATACCCATATCTTTATGGTTTGTGCTGCCGGTGCGACCTTTAAAGGCAATGTTTTCTCCGGCGGTGACCGTGATGCCATCAGATTTGAATACGCTGCAACCTACGGCAATATCACAATCGAAGACAATGTTTTTGAAAATCTTAATTATAACGGAATTTATTTTAGAAGTTATGTCGGCAGCGCTTGGGTTACTGCCCTTAATGCCAATATTTATAATAACAGTTTTAAAAATATTGGTGCGGCGGCGGCAACTTACACCGCAACTTCAACCAGAATCGGTGCGATCTCAACCAGAGGCTACGGCGAAACGCAGGATGCATACTTTAATATTAAGTTCAATAATTTTGAAAACTGCGCTAACTATATCAGCCTCCGCGACAATGTGACCGATTATGCAACCTGGTCAGAAAAAGGCAAAACTTGGGCGGCGGTTATCGAGTATAACGCCTTTATCGACAGCGAGGCGGTTTCCTATTATTTTGCTAACTTGTTGAATGCAAGTGATTCGGAAACAACCAATACCGGTAATGTCGTGCTTAATCATAACTTCTATGGAACCAGTGCCGAGGCTAAAGCGACAATCAGCGAGGCACAATTCGGTTATTATCGTAAAGACGATAGCAACTTGGTAGTCTATGATACGCTTGCCGCGCTCGATGCGGCTATTGCGGCCCTTGATCAAGGATATGAAATTGCCAACAATATTTTAGTTGATGAAACATTGGCCGAAGCCGAAGCCGGTGCTGAAATTATCGTTAACAATCTTAAGTATATTGTCGGTACCAATGCTTTTGCCACTCTTCCCGCGGCAATGGCGGTTGCAGAAGACAATGCGACAATAATTGTCATGCCCGGCGTTTATTCGGGCGATATTAGCGTAACCAAGGACAATGTATCTATATTAGGTCCTAATGCTAATGTTGACCCCAATAAAAAGACAAGAGGGGACGAGGCACTTATTGACGGTAAGATTACCTTAGGCACCGGTATTAAGAACTTTACAGTTAACGGCTTTTCCTATAAATTTGTTTTAAACGAAAAATTAATTACCGGAGAAGCGGCCGGCTTAATTGACGGTTTTAAATTCTTATATAATATCGTTGACGCCAGAGGAACCGCTTATGATGGCGGAACTGGATTTATTCAGTTTAAACAAACCTCAGCCGAAAATGGCATTAAAAACTTTACTATAGCTTATAATAATTTTTCCGGTTTTACTTCTGATCGTATTATCAGATTGGCTTATATTGAAAATCTTGAGATTTATAGTAATGTTTTTGCCGATGCCACTACCGATGCGATCAGAATTCGCGATAACAGCGGCGGCTTAACCGGGAAATTGATTCTAAAAGACAATATTTTTACGAACATCGGTCAATTTGCGGTTTTTGTCGGACCATATAACGCATCGGAAATTATCGTTAAGAATAATCTTTTTGATAATTGCGGCTCGGTTTACGGTGGCGGTGCCCTTAGTTTCCGTGATTGTGTTGTTCGGGCCGAAGGAACATATATTGAAATATCAGGTAATATCTTTAACGGCTCGGATGCAACCGATATTCGGTTTGACCATAAGGCAACCGAACAGGATGATTTAGAAATTGTTGTTTTCGCTAATGAATTCCGAGTACCGGGTATGACTTATTATAATAACAATAATGCTGATGCGGCTGTAAAAACAGTTTTTTATGGCAATACGTTATTGGGTGAAGCCGGAGAATTACTAGACCCGACCCTATTAGCCGCTCAAATTAAAAATGCTAAAATCGGTTTAGAAGCACCGACTATTTATGTTGACCAAACGAAAACCGATCTTGAGGCCGGCGCCGAAGTCACTTTGGAGCATATTGAAGAAACACTTATTTTCGGAACCAATCTGTTTAATGATGTTGATGCCGCTGTTGCCGTATTACAACCGGGCGGAACCCTGTTTTTGCTGCCGGGTGAATATAACAAAACCATTAAAGTCGGAGTCAGTCATGTAACAATTACAACTCTAAACGGCGAACTCAACCCTAATGATGAGACTGCCGTAAGATATGCTGAAGCGATTTCGCGCGAAGATTTTTACATTCTTCCCAGCACGAAAAACATTACGTTTAAAGGGTTAGAGTTTAAACATTACTCACAGCTCTTTATCCAAAACAATACGGAAAATATCGTTATTAAAAATAATATTTTCCGTGAAGATTATTTTAACGTCAATCGTCCGGCCATTGATATTAACGGTATGCTGGCCTGGACCGGAACTTATGCAAAAATGGTTAAATATCTAACCATCGAAAATAACCTTTTTGATAATATTCATACCAGAGAATCGGCCGCGGCCGGGAACCATACTGTTCGGGGAATCGGATTGATGTATACTGAAAATCTGATTATCAGAAATAATGTTATGGATGGTTTTGGCGAAAACTATTTCTATGGACTTTATGGCAAAACGGTTATTGAAAATAACGAGTTTTTAGGCTGCCGTTATCGCTCATTGAATCTGGTTAATGTTATGGATGATATTGACATTATGAACAATAAGTTTAGTATGACTGCCGCCGCCGGAAAACCAACCAGAGTTATTAATCTTTGGTATAGCGGAGATTGGTATAACGGTACTGCCACTGACGGTTCTCTTGACTTCTATCGTGACGGCATTGTTGTAAACATCAAATTCAATGATGTTGTTGTCGACAGTAATACGGTTTGTATTTTCGAACTGGATCCTTCCGTCAGCGCGGTTGATGGTACTTATGTTTATAAATATAATTATCATATCAATTGCAATTACAACAGTGTAACCGGCGAACTAGGCGAAGAGAGTGTCTTGGTATATACCGATAAAAATAAATTAAACGCTAAGTTTAATTATTGGGGCAGCGAAGCACCCGATTCAAATCGTTTCAAGTATGGGTCAGAACTATCCAAGAATATTGATTACAGTGAATTCTTTGCATCGAAAGAAGCATTGACAGAAGCAATCGGTAATCTTGAGTAGGCTTAGGACAAACTCAAACTTTTAAGTAAATAAATAAGGCATTTCATTTTCAATGAAATGCCTTATTATTATATTTACAACCTTGAACGTAATTTAACTGTCTCATTTTTTTATCTATTTCATTCATTATCACAAATTTTTTTAAAGTCCATTGCGGAGCAATAAAAAGATCGCGGGGCGGATCACCGTTGATCCGATGAATAACGATATCAGGTTGTAATATCGCCAGTTGCTCGGCGACAATCTCAACATATTTTGAAAGGGTAAGCAAAGGAAAAGGTTGTTTTATGAAAGTTTCACCTAAAACCGAACCTTTTACCAGATATAAAGAATGAATTTTAACGCCTTGGATATTTTGGGTGTTTAGAAATCGCGCTGTTTCAATCATCATTTCTTTAGTTTCACCGGGTAAGCCGTTAATGATATGGACAACGGTTTCAATCTTTTTTTGCTGAATTTTTCGTATCGCTGTTTGAAAAGCGGCAAGGGTATAACCGAGATTTAACCGTTTCATTGTTTCTTCGTGTTTGCTTTGCAATCCGATTTCAAGCCATACCGGTATTCTTTTATTTAAAGCGGCGAGATATTCCAATGTATCATCACAAATCGCATCACAGCGGGTGGCAATGCTAAGAGCGACAATATTCGGGTCCAGGCTTATTGCTGCCTGATATAATTCTTGTAATTGATTAAGGGGCGCATAAGTGTTGGTATTGGCCTGAAAATAGATAATATATTTTCCTTCCGGCCATTTTTCATGCATTTTATTTTTAATTTTATAAAATTGTTTTTCTAATGATTCATCGGGGTTTCCGGCGTATTCGCCGCTTCCCATTGCTGAACAAAAAAAACAACCTTGATTGCTCAGCGTTCCGTCCCGGTTGGGACAGGTAAAACCGGCATTTAAGGGAATTTTAAATACCTTAGTGCCAAATCGTTTTTTTAAGTAAGTATCAAGTGAATAATAACGGTGCTGCGGTGTAAAGGAGTTCATAAGTTTACCTCAATTATCAAATAAAGCAAGTTTCGTCATTTTTTTTGTTAATTATATATTATAATCGGTTATCGATAATATTATATCATTTTTAATGTTAGAAGAACCGAGTTTTATTCATATTTATCCCGGTAACCTTATATAATTAATCAGGGGTAAGCAGTGATACTTGGTCTGGTTACGATTATATTTTTTATTATTGCCGTAGTTGTTTCTTTTAAATATCGTTTTATTCAATTTCGTGCTTTTCAGGAAACGAAAAAAGTGTTGTTGAAAGAAAAAAACAGATCGTCATATCAGGCTTTTATGGTTTCACTGGCCTCTCATATCGGTACCGGTAATATTGTTGGGATTTCCACGGCCGTGATTTATGGCGGAGCCGGGGCGTTGTTTTGGATGTGGGTATTCGCCGTATTTTCTTCCGTATTTTCATTAATGGAAAATACCTTGGGTCAGTTGCATAAAGAAAAAATCAGTGATGAATATCGCGGCGGCGCTTGCTTTTATATTAAAAAGGGCTTAAACAACGGTTTTCTCGCCTTTATATTTTCGTTTTTTTTAGTGTTATCCAACACGATATTTTTTCAGCCAATCCAAGTTAATACCGTTAGTGAAACTATACATCTTACTTTCGGCATTGATCGTTTACTGATATTGATTGGATTGTTTTTATTTACTTATTTTGTTATATTTAAAGGGACAAAAACCATTATCGCTTTTTGTGAGAAACTTGTACCGGTAATGGCCATTGGCTATTTTGTGATTACAGTGTTGATTGTGCTTTGTAATATAGTTTACCTTCCGTTTGTTTTCTGTACGATTTTCCGCGAAGCATTTAGTTTATCGGCTCTTTCCGCCGGTGCCTTTGGTTCGTGCATGATTGTCGGTTTTAAACGCAGTTTGTTTTCAAATGAAGCCGGTTTGGGAACAATGCCGACGATAAGTGCGATGGCCGATATTGATTATCCACTAAAGCAAGGATTTATTTGTGTCGTCGGTATTTTTGTTGATACCATTGTCTTATGCAGTTTAACCGGTTTGGTTATTCTCATCTATAATATTAATCCGAGTGCTTATTCCGGTTGTGATTTAATATTATATGTTTTTGAAGAGACACTTGGTCTTTTTGGGAAATATATATCTTTCTTTTTCTTGTTTACATTTGCAATCGGAACGGTTGTCAGTCAGTTTTATTTGGGTGAAAGCAATCTTTTATATTTAATCAATAAAAAAAGGAAGAAGAATACTTATCTTTTTTTGTATAAATGTCTTTTTTTAGTGGGAATAATAATTGGGGTTAATAACTCCACAAAATCGATTTTTAATGTCGTTGATACTGGCATCGTTATTTTAGGTGTTTTTAATATCTATGCCCTACTAAAGCTAAGTAAAGTTTTCGATCGGGAATTGAAAAGATATTTTGCCGGCGGTATGCCAGATATTGCCGCCTTGACAAAGCCGACTCGATGATTTATAATATAATTACCTGGGAAGTTCGCCTTTTTACCATATGCGAACCGAACGAAATGATATGGGAGATTGAGGCATATCGGGCGTGAAAGCTTGTTTTAAATAAGAATCCCAAAGATGTGCACATTAGAGATTTCCACCGTGTGGAATTGCAGGTTTCACATACTAATAACGGCTTCCTGGGTATATTAATTATAAAAATACAAATAAAGAGCTTAAGTGAAGTTATACCTTAAGCTCTTTTTCATATTCATTTAATGCTTTCGCAATTACTGCGGCAAGATATGCGTTATTATAGACCAATACGATATTGGCATCAAGACTGCGGTTTTTGGTCAGTTCTTTAATTTTAAAAAGAAGGTAAGGAGTTAAATCTTTCCCGGTTATATTTTCCGATGCAGCGGCCTGTATGGCCTCTGCAATCTTTGCTTCGATTTCTTCAGCTTTAATCTCAAGTTCCTCCGGAATCGGATTAGCGATAATTACTCCGCTTTTGATATCGAGTTCATTTTTAATTTTAAGATAATGGGCAATTTCTTTCGGAGTATTAAGTCGGTGATTAACGCGAATTGGGCTTTTGGCGGTATAGAAAGCGGGGAAAAAGTCGGTTCGATAGCCAATGACTTCAACCCCTTTGGTTTCTAGGTATTCGAGTGTTCGCGGCAAGTCAAGAATTGCTTTTGCCCCGGCCGAAACCACGGCAACATTACAGTCGCTAATTGCTTCTAAATCATTTGAGATATCAAAAGTTTTTTCGGCGTTACGATGAACGCCGCCGATTCCTCCGGTTGCGAAAATTTTAATGCCGACGGCGGCGGCAATATAGGCAGTGGCACCGACAGTAGTGGCTCCGTCTTTACTTTGGCTGATTAAATAAGCTAGATCTCTTTTTCCCGCTTTGGGAATTTCGCGGCCGCGTTTGCTTAGGTATTCAAGCTCATCACAATCACAACCGACATGGATTTCACCGTTAATGACGGCAATTGTGGCCGGGGTAACCCCGCATTCGCGGATAATTGCTTCGACTTGTTTCACCATTGCCATGTTTTGCGGATAAGGCATTCCGTGCGCAATAATTGTTGATTCTAAGGCGACAATCGGATTTTTGGTAAGTAAAGCTCTTTTTACTTCATTGTTGATATGAATAAATTTGTTCATAATTTTTCTCCTGTTTATATTATAACATTAATTTTACCAATTATAAATATTTACTGGTTTTTTGTTGATTGTTTTGATATAATACTAATGGAGATATAGGAGGATGATATGAAGAAGTTTATTCAGTTTTCAGCAATTACGATACTTATCTTTTTGTTGTGTTTTGTGAAGATTAAGGCGGCCAGCGGCGATGCTTACAATATTATTACTAATCCCGGCACCGATATGTCGACGGAAATGAATGTCAGTTGGCATTCGGATGCGGAGACAACTTATCTTCAATATACAAAAGTTACCGATAACAATTGGGCCGAA
>JALOBF010000073.1 GCA_023228385.1 Bacilli bacterium | reverse complement strand
TCCGGTTGATTACCGCCATTTATATCCGGTTCCTCAATTTACCGGCAACTGGTGTCGCCTTCCGGTTGGGGCTAATATTTATCTCGGTCCTCCGACCGGTACTTACGGAACGCTAATCGGTTCGCAGCAGGAAATTTTAGTTAAGAAAGATCCTAAATTGAGAACCGGATTAATTCTTATCGGAAAAGCCAACGGAACGAAAGTGGAATTAAAACTCGATATTCCTCATCGCCGCCCCCGTACCGGCAATAGTGTTCCGATAATCCCCCTCATTATTGTTGTTAGCCGCGGTTTAGAGTTAGATCTCAACGGAAATCCACTGCCGATACAATCGAATCTGATGATTGAACCGATAATTACCTTACGGGTTATCGCGGGTTCGGTTTGGGTTGATTAATATAAATCAGCTGGGTTTTAATAACTCCGCTTTTTTATTGCTTGTTTTATTTTTATCATTTTCCGAATATAATTAGGTACAAACGGGGGTTGCGATGAGATATACTGTGTTATTTTTTTCAATAATGTTTTTGACGGTTATAATTATCGGCAATGTTTTTTTTGAACAAACGGATGTAATATCGTTTGAGTTGGAAACTGATATTCTGGAAGGCAAAAGATTGATTCCCAAATCAGCACTTTTAGGTATTAACGACATTAATGAAATAAAGATAATATACCGTATTAGTTCAGAGAAATTAAATTTATATGATTATGAGATTATCGTAAGCAAGATAAAAATCGAAGGAAAGGCAATAAGTTTTCCTCTTTTTAATATCGGTATTACAGTATATCATATTGAAACGGGAATTTGTTATTTAGACATTACCGTATCTTTAAATGAAGCGGCCAATGTTATTGAATACAATTCAATAAAAGAAAAAACAATTTCATTTATCTTACAAATAAAATTCAAGCGTTAACCGGTAGAATTTTTATTGATATTTTGATATAATATATACATATGAAACCAGATAATATAAAACCAATAAATTTAGGTAATTCCGGTTTATTAGTTTCGCCAATTGCCCTAGGGTGTATGCGTTTAAGTGCCCTTGATGAAAAGGATTTTTCGGAGTTAATTAAAAAGGCAATTGATTTGGGAATTAATCTGTTCGATCATGCTGACATTTATGGGCGCGGTGTTTCGGAAGAAAAATTCGGTAATTTTCTGAAAAAAAATAAAGGAATTCGCAATAAAATAATTATCCAAACCAAATGCGGCATTGGCAAGGGTTATTATGATCTTTCTGCAGAACACATTATTAATTCCCTTGAAAAAAGCCTGGTACGGTTAAAGACCGACTATGTTGATATCTTACTATTGCATCGTCCTGATGCACTGTTTCAACCTGAAGCGATTAGAGCGGCATTTAATAAACTTTATCGTGACGGTAAAGTGCGATATTTTGGCGTTTCGAATATGAATGTACCTCAGATTGAATTACTAAAAAAGCATTTAGAACAACGATTAATTGTAAATCAATTGCAGTTTTCAATTGTACATGCTCCGATAATTGATGAAATATTTAATTTTAATATGGCAAATGATTTAGCCGTTAATCGCAGCGGCGGTATGCTTGATTATGCCCGACTGAATAATATTACAATCCAAGCTTGGTCGGTTTTACAGGCATCATGGAAAGAGGGGACTTTTATCGAAAATCCAAAATATCAAAAATTAAATGATGAGTTAACCCTTTTGAGTCGCAAATATATGGTGAGTAAAGCGGCAATCGCGGTTAATTGGATCCTGCGTCATCCGGCAAAAATAGAACCCATCGTCGGAACAACTTCCCCGATACATCTTGCCGAAATAATTGCTGCTGTTAATATTGAACTTGAACGTCAGGAATGGTATAATCTGTATTTATCTGTCGGTAAAACTTTACCTTGATTTATAAAGACGATATAGGATGAAAATATGAGTGTCTTGGATATTAGGAATTTACAATTTGGATACACCGATAAAAACCTATTCAACGGTCTCGATTTGAGACTTTTTCATAATGACCATTTGGGTTTAATTGGTGCGAACGGAGTAGGAAAGACTACTTTATTGAACTTAATTGCTCATCGTCTTGCTCCGGATGGCGGTCACGTCGAATGGAATCCGGGAATTACATATAGTTATCTCGACCAATATCTTAAATTACATGATAAGCTGACAATGAAGGATTATCTTTATCGGGTTTTTGAACCGCTTTTTGGGCTTGAACAAAAGATGAATGATTTATATCTAATGTTAGAGACAGTACCCGTCAGCCGTTATGATAAAATTTTAGAGCAAGCTTACCGAATTCAAACCGAGCTGGAAAAAAACGGTTTCTATTTAATTAAATCAAAAATTGCTAATGTTATCGGCGGTTTGGGGATTTATTACGAGGAGAATCGTTTATTGGGTAATTTAAGCGGCGGCCAAAAAGTCAGGGTTTATTTGGCTAAGATGCTGTTAGAAGAAAAAGATGTTTTATTATTGGACGAACCCACCAATTTTTTGGACACGCCTCATATCGAATGGTTAATTAAGTTACTTCAAGGATATAAATCAGCCTTTATTGTTACGTCTCACAATACTGATTTTCTGAATCGTATATGCAATCGAATTGCGGAGATTGAAAATAAAAAGGTCACAGTTTACAAAGGCGATTATCAGTCGTATATCAGGCAAAAATCACTTACCGATGAGCAGTATCTTGCCGCTTATGAAGCCCAACAAAAACTTATTAAGCATAATGAGGAGTTTATCGCAAAGAATATCGTTCGCGCTAAAACAAGTAAACGAGCGCAAAGCCGGCGTAAAATGTTGGACAAACTACAGGTACTGGAAAAGCCGCCGGCGGAAAGAAAAATTAAAATCTTATTTCCTTTTTCCCGGCCTTTTCGTGATTTTGCCTTAGTGGTAAAAAAACTTTCAATCGGGTATCTTCATCCTTTGCTGTCACCTCTTTCGTTTAAGGTTGGTTTCGGTGATAAAATAGTTATTACCGGTAAATCGGGTGTCGGTAAAACAACGTTCATTAAAACAGTTTTGGGATTTATCACCCCGCTTAATGGTACGGTTTTACTAAATTCATTAAATAACATCTTGTATTTTGCTCAAGAATACAGTGGCAATTTGAACTGTTCGGCGATTGATTTTATTCAGAACGATTATCCCCTTTTACCAAATAATGAAATCAGGGATATTTTGGCTGTATATGGTATCAGAGGGGATTTAACTTTAAAGCCTTTGCGTCAACTATCAGGCGGCGAATTAACAAAAGTACGATTTGCAAAGTTAGGTATGACAGCCGCTAATATATTGATTCTGGATGAACCGACGAATCACTTAGATAAAACCGCCAAGGCGGCATTATTTAGTGCGATTGCAGAATTTCCCGGGACGGTTATTTTAGTCACGCATGAAAAAAGTTTTTACAGTAAACTCAATATGAAAGAAATAAGCTTTAACTAAAAGGTTAGATCATCTAACGCATAATTTAACCGTAGTTTTTATCTTATTGCTCTTAATTCTTACCGTTTACGGATCAGGAGTCGGTGATAAAATGGAAAGTTATCTTGATATTTATACATTAAATGATTTTCACGGTGCAATATTTGAAAAAGAAGACGAACCCGGGATTTCCAAATTGGGAAACTTTTTACTTGAAAGAAAGCGGGCCCGCCCCGATGCGACGGTTATTCTTTCCGCCGGTGATATGTTTCAGGGAACGGCGGTATCAAGCCTAACTAAGGGTGACGTGGTTGTTGATATTATGAATTATATTGGTTTTGATGCAATGACGATTGGTAATCATGAGTTTGATTGGGGAGTCAAACAATTATGCCGGCTTTTTGACGGCAATCCCGACAATAACGAGACCGATTTTCCTTTGTTAGGAGCAAATATATGTAATAAAACTACATTGGAACCGGTTGAGTGGGCCCGCCCGTATACGATAATTGAAAGGCTGGGTCTTAAAATCGGTATTATTGGCGTTCTGGGCGAAGATTTAAAAAACGATATTTTAGGTTCTATCATCGAAGAATATATATTTACGAATCAATTAGCGACTATTAAAAAATATACTCGTACTTTACGAGCCAAAGAAGGATGCCGAATTGTTATCGTAGTATCTCATTATGATACTTCCCCGATTAACGGCCAAATTGCTTGTTTACCCGATGAAGAAAAAGTTGATGTTGTTATCAACGGTCATACTCATAATTATTATGCCGGCGAGTTATCTGGGGTTCGTCAGGTACCGCTGCCCTATATTCAGTCCGGGAATAGCGGCAAGTATGTAGGCAATATTCGTATATATTTAGACGCGGAAACAAAAGAAATTTATGATGTAAGTTGTGAAAATTTACAAGCGGTAAAACATTGTATAAATGAAAATACTGAAATCAATCGTCTGCTTGATAAATATCGGGCGGTAGTCGCCATTGCTAATGAGGTGCTGGCAATCGCTGCTGAGGATATTTATCGATTGTCGGCGAGCTTATGGGCCGCCGATGCGTTACGTAAAGGAGCCGGTAGCGATATCGGCCTTATAAATAATGGTGGGATTCGGGCTGATGCTTTTCCGATTACCAAAGAGACAAATGTAACTTATGGTCATATCTTTCGGATTATGCCCTTTGAAAACCGGATTGTTACCGTCGAGTTAAGCGGTGTTCAGATTAAATATTTAATTTTTCATGCTGTTGGTAATAAATTAACTTTTAGTTCCAATGTCGATATTAATAACGGTACCGTTAACGGTAAAGTTCTTCGGGACGAGGTTTTTTATCGAATTTCGACCGTTGACTTTGTTTATGAAGCCCCCGCTTATCGGATGAATACGGGATGCAACTTGAGTTACAGTGATGATTTATTTCGCGATTTGCTTGTTGAGGAAGTGAAGATCACAGCACTAAACAATAACGGAAAATGGTTTTTACGATAATATATAAGATAAAAGGTGAAATATATGATAGATAAAATTATTGAATCATTTAAAATGACACCCATTTGGGAGTTGGCTTTAATCTTTTTTGCCCGCATTTTTGAAGTTTCATTGGGTACCTTAAGAGTTATTTTTATTAATAAAGGTTACCGTAAACAGGGGGTTATTTTAGCCTTTATTGAAGTTTCAATTTGGGTCTTTGTTGCTTCCCGTGTTATTGTTGGTATTACGGCTCAACCGCTAAAAGGAGTTATTTACAGTCTCGGTTTTGCTTCCGGTGTTTTTGTCGGTTCTAAGATTGAAGAACGACTGGCATTTGGCAAGGTTATTATTCAGGCAATTACAAGTATCGAACTCGGACAAACAATTGCTGATTCTCTGCGAAAACACGGACTGGGGGTTACGACTCTTAACGGTCGCGGTAAAGATGCGGAAAAGACAATATTAATGATTTATGCTAATCGTCGCGGCAAAGATGCTATCATCGAAATAATTAATAACATTGACCCGCAAGCGATGGTTGTCAGTAGCGAAGTCGATTCATTAAAGGGTGGATATATTTCGAATTGGCGTCGAATTATCAAATAAACTCCCTGTATGGGGATTTTTTCTTTACAATCTGATTGCTTATGATATAATTATTTTTAAGTGAGAGGTATTCATATGAAAAAATGTTTTACGATTAACCCCCTTCGTACTACCGAAGAGATCGAAAGTTATTCGCGGCTTTTTACGGAAAACATATATCAGGCGATTGAGATTTTTTATCCCTATAATCTCGATATCTTAAATCAATCAATTTACACTGAAAATATTAAAAATATCAAATATCGGTTCCCTAATGTTGAGGTTGTAATGCATTTACCGTACGGACCGACAAATGATTTATGTAATCCTGATCAGTATTGTATAGTTCTGGACTTAATGAAAAAAGGTATTGATTATGCTGCTCAGTTTAAAACAAAAAAATTAACTCTTCATCTGGGTTATTTACCTCAAGGCATGAACCGACAAGCGGTCCGAGATCATATCAAAGTTGTTTTAAAAGATTTATCGCAATATGCAAAACAAAAGCATATGCAACTAATGATTGAAAATATGCCCGGTTCGGCGGAATTAGGATATGGACCGGATGAAATTTTATCGCTTATTGTCAATGTCAATCTGCCCAATCTTAAATTTATTCTTGATACCGGTCATGCTCACCTTAGCGGATATTCGCCATGCGAATATATTGATACGCTATCTCAATTTTTACTTCATATTCATTTCAGCGACAATAACGGACACGGTGACCAACATGCCCGTTTGGGAACCGGCAATATTGATTTTTATGCCATTTTTCAATCACTAAAAAAAATCGGATATAGAGAACTTCACTGTTTGGAAATCTTATACGACACGGTTGAAGATTTATATCAAAACGCTTTAGACATTGATAAATATGACATTTATGAATAAAATGCTAAAAAACCGATAAAGTAAAGTCTTGTTAAGTCTTATTATTTATAGTATAATGAATATAATATATTGAGAAAGAAGTAAAGATTATGAACAAAATTAAAATTATAACCGATTATACTGCCGATTTAACACCTGAAATATATAAACGTTTCGATATTGATGCTATACCTTTATACCTTACAATAGCCGGAAAAACATATAAAGACCATGTTGATATTACATCTCAAGAATTATATCGTTTAGTAGATGAGTTTAAAGAATTGCCAAGAACTTCAGCCGTCAACCCCGTAGTATTTATTGAAATTTTTAATAAATGGCTTGATTTAGGATATCAGGTATTGTATATGGGTCTCGGATCAGGATTTTCGGCAACCTATCAGACGGCTCGATTAGTCGCTAGCGAATATAGCCCTAATCAAGTTCGCGTTATTGATTCTCAGAATTTATCCAGCGGCGTTGGGTTATTGGTACTTAAAGCGGCAAAATTTCGTGATCAAGGCGACGATCTTGATACGATTGTTAGGAAAGTTAAAGCTTTAATACCGCTGGTACGAACTCAATTTTCGATTAATACTTTAAGCTATCTGCATAAAGGAGGAAGATGCAGCGGTACCGCACGAATTTTTGGAACTCTGTTAAAAGTTAAACCGATAATTCGGGTAATAGATGGTGAAATGGTGGTGGCAAAAAAACCGCGCGGTAAATATCAAGTGGCTTTACAAGTATTGCTCGATTATTTAAATCATGATAAGGACAATGTCGATCCCGATAATATTATGATTACTCATTCCCTTGCTGATGAAGATGTTGTCTTTTTACGACAAGAAATTAAAAAGATTGTAAAAGTGGATAATATTTTAGAAACTAAAGCGAGTGCTGTAATTTCAGCACACTGTGGGCCCCGAACAATCGGTATTTTATATATTCTGAAAGAAAAAAAGGCATAATTGCTGATAAAGAAAGTGCGATTCGCACTTTTTTGAAAGGGGCTTCCAATGGATCATTATATTTACCTTTACTATGGGTTTTCTTCTTCAATTGAAAAAAAAATTGAATTGATCAAAAAAAATCAATTCAAAG
>JALOBF010000072.1 GCA_023228385.1 Bacilli bacterium | reverse complement strand
CTTGCTCCACCGTTTTTTCTTTGCTTAAAGCTGAATTATAGTAAGGCTGCCAATCGTTCCCATGCCAAGATGGAGCATACGGGACAAATACTTTATCTTTTGCATAAGCCACCTCTTCAATCAATCTGGTTAAAATCGGATTATTTTCCGCAACAGATGCCATCGCTGATTTTGATGCCATTATCCAACCATTTGCTATTGATAAATCTTTTTGCGTATCGTAACTCATTAAATATTTTAAAAATTCATAGGCACCTTGTTTTTTTGCGATATTTCCTTTCCCGTTATTATATAATTCAATCGAGAAACCGCTACCCCAATTTACTCTGATTCCATTATCGTCCGGAATCGGAATATAAGTGACGCCATAATTAAAAGTTGAACTGGCATTTTTAAGGATTTGATATAAACCGTCATTTTGAATAATCATTGCCACTCTTTCCGCAGCAAACGGATTAATGCCAAGCATAGCATTAGCATCGCCAAAAGCAACCAATTGTTTTCGCGTATATTCTTTATTAAAATCAATCATCCATTGTAAGACATCATAATGGCCTTGCGTATTTAATGTCGGATTTAAATCTTCATCAAAAAAATCTAAACCGTTTTGCCAGAGAAAGCCGTGATAAGTAGCCTCGCCATAAGTGGGGTCAAAGCCAAGACGTTGAATTGCCCCCTTATTATCTACTTTATCTAATTTTTTCGCAACCGTATAAAGTTCAGACCAATTGGTCGGAACATCATCATCAGTTAAACCAACCTCAGCAAACAAATCTAGGTTATAAAATAATAAACGCGTGGTTGAGGTAAAAGGCAAAGCATATAAATCATCGTTATAAGTTGCGAATTCTAATTGATTAACATAAAAATCTTCTGGATTAAGCGGCGTTTCATCGGTTCGCATCAAATCACTTATGTTGTATAAAACACCGGCACTCGCTCTTGATACAACATCATCAAGGGTTGATAAACCAACATCAGGGGCTGTTCTGGAACTGACGGCAACATCAAGCTTATCCCAATAATCCCAAAAGGAAAAACCCGTTCCCTTAATAAAGTACTTATCTTGTGAATCGTTAAAGCGTTTGATTATTTGTTTTGTCGCTGCATATGATTCACTTCCGACCGGAGACATATGCCAAAAAGTAATTTCCGTTTTATCGCCTTTGTTCTTACCGCAGCCGGTTATTACAAAGGGCAAAAAGAGTAACATTATTATAATATAAATTTTTTTCATGTTTTTCTCCTATCCTTTTATTCCGGTAAACCTTATTCCTTCGATAAATGTTTTTTGTGCTAAAAAGAACAATATCAATGTCGGTAACATAATCAAAATCGAAGCGGCCATCATTAAATGATATTGTCCACCATACTGAGTTTGAAAGGCCCGTAAACCCAAGGCCAAGGTCCAATGATCGGGATTACTCAAAAATATCAATGGTCCGAAATAGTCATTCCATGTACCCATAAAAGTAAACAACGCTACCGTAACAATTCCCGGCTTTGATAACGGCAACATAATTCTTGTGAAAATCTGAAAATGATTAGCACCGTCAATAATCGCACTCTCCGAGAGCTCTTTTGGTATCCCTTTAAAAAATTGTCTTAACATAAATATATAAAACGCGGCTCCGCCGCCAAAAAAAGCGGGGACAACCAGCGGTAACCTTGTTCCTAACCAGCCTATTTTTGAATACATTATATATGTTGGAATCAAAATAACCTGAATCGGTAACATCATTGTACCCAGCATAATAACAAACCATTTGTCCCGGCCTTTCCAATGCAACTTTGCAAATGCATATGCGGCGGTGGTGGCACTGATAACCGTTCCAATCATTACTAAAACAACAATTATTAAACTGTTTTTCAAATACATTAAAAATGGTATTTGGGTCACCGCCGTAACAAAATTTTGCCATTGGGGCTTTTTGGGGAAAAAAGCTTCAATTCCTTTTAGTAATTCCTGCGGCGTTTTTAAAGCTGTAAACAACATCCATAGAAAAGGAAAGGCAAATATAACCGAACATAAAATTAAAACAATATGTAAAATGACTTTTACCGACTTATCATAGCGTTTTCTCGAACGATATTTTCGTTTTGTTTTTTTTAACTCCACGCTGTTGTAAATCCTCCTGTTCTTTTTCGATTTCAATCAAACGAATAAAGCGCGGCCGATAAAGATCGCCATTTGCAATATTATGATCAAATGAATATGTATTGGTATTGTAAGATACTAACACCGCCGTACTTTGGGAAAGGTGAGGATGAGCCTTGGCATTATAGGTATAGGTTGTGCTCTTATATTTTGCTTGTTCTGGGGTATGATAGATAATTTGAGGAGCGGTAAAAGGCCCCACTTTTGATTCGCCAATGCTGAAGGCAACAAGCGGAGTATTAACATCATAAGTAAACACCGCTAAATATTTGCCTTTGTTTCTGCCGGCTAAAATAGGTGATACACTGAATTCACATGAAATATGATCTAGTAACGGTGCCGATGATAAAATGTCATAAGTCCATTCTTCGCCGTCAAAGTATTCCCATTGATCAAAATATTCAATCAATTCGGCTTTTACCCTAGCCACAATCATTTGTCTTAAACCAAAAGTAGTTTTATATCCGTAAACATAAATGTAACCGTCAGGATTGACCGCGCCCGCTTCAGCCGTATTAGCCATAATAGCCCCGCCCAAAAGAAATTCCGATTCATCTTTTTGCACCAATAACGGTGCGAGCTTTTGCGTTGTCGATTGATAGTCAAGGCGCCCTCTTACAATCGGTACCTTTATCATAGTTATTCCCTTAATTCCAAACTGTAACCCCTCGGGTTGGTTTAAATCAGAATATACTATTAAGGGGAAAAAGTACAGATGCTGGTTAATAACTACTCCGTCTTGAAGCCATAGCCAAAAGCGCCCCGGTTCTTCTAACAAGACTGAATCAGCCTCAGCATCAACATCGCGAAGTTTTTGTTTTCCTGAATAAAATTCAACCCGCGATAAGCCGTAAAGTCCCTCGTTATATTCATCATTATAGTTTTCGGATTCAAGATATGGATTAATTACAAAATTGAAATAGCGATATTGTTTACCAATTAATATTTTTTCAAATTCACTATTATTATGACTTTGCTTTAGTTGGTATTCACCTAAAAAGTCCCAAATTTTATTATCGTTTGATGCTAATAAATTAAAGTTTTTAATCCCGCGTACCGATAAAGAAGGATCTTCTCCACTAAAATAATTGTATACATTAAGATGGGTTACTTCTTGTTTTAATCCCAAATCAAAAGAAAGGGTTATGATTTGGGGATGATAACCACTCAACCAACCTTCATTGTCATGCTTTTGATCATAAGTGACCAGATTCTGAGCGATTGTTCCTTTAACATTGAAGCGTTTATCGACGGCGAAAAAAGAAACTACCGAATCTTTATCATTGCGATTAACGTGAAATTCAACTTTCGATTTATTATAATCAAGGTATCCTAAAGTATTATTTGGCATTAACAAAGGTTGATATCGCTTTTGTGTTTTCTTATCAACCCGACCCACAAAGGTGTCTCCAAAAACAAAAAGGGTTGTACCGGGTTGTTTTTGATCAAATCGGTCATTGCCATCGGTTAAATTAAAGGAAAAAATACCATCGCCGCCGGTCCATCCAACCTTTCTATGAAATTTATCAGTCCACTCTTCATCAATTAAAGCAAAATAGCCGGGACCTAATATAAATTCCAATGTGCCGCCAGCAAAAGTCTCTACAATTGCTTTATTCATATAAATAACACCATCACGGTTGATTGATGATTCTTTATCATCAATCAGTGTTTTGATGATTATATTATCCACTCCGCGAATCAAAGCAATCGGATAGATACCATCAAGTTCTAAGGTGTAAATGCCGATACCGACATTAAAACTTTTTACTACTTCATTAATTTTCACAGTTACTCTCCTCGTTTTTTGACTTCAATCACTCTAATAAAGCGTGGTCGATATATATCAACATTCTGCAAGGCAATTAAAATTAAACTATTGACATTATATGAAATTAAATAACTTCCTTCTTCGCTTAAATGTGGATGCATCTTGGCGTTATAAGTAAAAGCTCCCCTTAAATAAGCTGGTTCGCTGGTTTCATATAATAATGTATAATCAGTGAAAGGTCCATACGGCGTATCACTTAAGGCCGATGAAACCCGGCCGCTTGTTGAGTCTTCCATCACTACCAGCATATATTTACCGCTAAATATTCCCTTTTTCATATAAGTGACGCTTAATTCTGGAGAAACCTTATTAATAATAGGATAAGAATCATTAATGTTATTGGACCAAGCAACACCGTCAAAATATGTCCATCGATTAAAGTTTTCTAAATCTTCCATCTTCACACGGGCAACGATTAAAAACCGCCCCTGTAAATCTTTATAACCATATATATATAAATAGCCGTCTTGAGCCGCATGATTCATCACTCCGGCTCCATAGTAAAGTAATCCGCCATCAGCGGTCCGACTTTGCAACGGTGTATTCAAATAAACGGCATTTTCAAAGTCAAACCGCATATCTTTGATGGGAACCTTAATTAACCCAACCCGAGTAACCTTAAAAATACTGCCTTCATCCTTGATTAGTATCGGAAAAACATATAAATAATTACCAATCACTACTCCATCCTGAAGCCATAACCGAGCGCTTAATTCATTTCCAGTAATTGTTTCATCATAATCACTAGCTTCAATGGTAGCAAATAAGGGTTGTCCCGAATCATCGGTAATATGAATTTTTCCTAAGCCGACTTTACTGCTGTCATATGTTTCGGTAATATTCATTTTTAAATATCGGGCTTCAAATTGTAGATTAACTTCTTTTGTATAAGGCTCATCGATAGATCCCGAAGCCATTGCCATATATTCTTCATTTAGATTAATCCAAACATCGCCGTCGATGCTATAACTTAAAACAAAATTTTTAACACCATAATATGGATTTTCGTTATAATTCCAAATATAAAGTTTGCCTAAAGATACAACTTCATATAAATCAAAAATCAAATAATTATCTTTTTTAAGAACAGATCGCCACATTATCCCATTAGCCTCATTAGTCAGTAAACCATCCTTATCAAGATATACAGTTAATCCGTCATTATCTAAAAGATTATCGGCACCATAGCCAAGATAACTTTTTGGTAAAAAAGCACTCTGTGGTTGCCCTTTTTCGCTAAGGCGATAATCAAAAGTTAGTCCTTCTTTAATATTATGAGAACCATCATAATAACCGACCGAATTGTTAATTATAAAATTGCTGTTTCTTAAACCGTTAAAGGGGTTTACCGATCCGGTAAAGGTATCGCTGAATATAAAGCCGGTTTTATCTTTATCCACACCAATATTGTCATTTCCGTCTAAATTAAAGGAGAATATTCCGTCGGCTCCGGTCCAATGCTCATATCTTAAAAAAGCATCAGTCCAGGCTTTATCTTCCTCGACGATTAAGCCTTCTCCTAAAAAAAACCTTACATCTTGAATAGCATAAGTTTCATTTCTTTCCGCCTTAAATATCATCTTAATAAAACGGGCACTACGGTTCTTAAAATCAATCGGATTTGTATTTTCATTTAAAGGATAATCACTAATGTATCTTTTATATGTGATTCCATTAAGCGATGTTTCAATTGATATTTGTTTTATTGAATCTGCTTTATTACCATTGTAATTAGTTAGTTCTATTCTTGAAACCGGATATATTGCATCAAATCCAAAAATAATTTGATGTGTTTTTATTTTTGATTTTTTAAAAAACAAAGGATTAATTGCTACCGGTTTACATCGATTAATAAAATTATCGGTATTTCCTATAACCGTTGATTGCGGTGCTTCAAATGACACCACCGGTATTTGTTCTTCCATCGTTCCTGTAAACCTCCACTCGTATTCAGGTATTTTTATCGACGAGGAACCGCTTACGCAAGCGCTTAACAATATTAATAAAATAAATAAAGCAATAATGCTAACTTTATTCAAATGCTTTCCCTTTCTTTCTTGAAAATGCTTACAATTAATTGTATCATGTTTATTCTAAAAATACAATACATTTTTAATACTTTTAACTTTTATTTAATACATTTAAAAAAACTTAATACAATTAATACATAAACTTTAATTTTATCCTAATAGCAATATATATCTTGTATCACAATCAATAATTAAATAATAAAAAACCAAGCACCAATAAAGTAAAGTACGCTTGGTTTGTATAATCAGAACTTTATATTTATCATCTTCTTCCGGTTTGATTGTTTTTCAAATAGTACTTGGTAAAGATCGATCGATATCGAAACTCACGCTTGTTATCCCCAAACTATAATAAATAATATCCCTAACAAAACGGAAATCATTATTGCAATTAAATAAGTAATACCAAAACTTCTATAATAATTATGTCGGGTATTTTTATTTGAATAAAATGATCCGAAAAATATCGAGAAAATCACCGGAATAAATAATGCGCATAATATATCTGCAATTTTTCCTTGATCCGCATCTTCATATAACATTTTTATTTTGGGGCAGAATCATAACCGGAATTATCATATGATAAAAATAAATTATATTTATTCACAATCATTTTTCCGCATTGTGCACAATATTTATCGCTAGTAATTAATGTTTTACCGCAATCGGAACATTGCATTTCATCAACCACCGCTATAGTCATTATACAATTCTAATGATAAATATGCAAGTAATAATTATGACGCTTCCAATTAAAAAACCATCATATTAAGCAAATATATATTTTAAGATCAACCCGGATGGCTTTTACTTTTTAATACCAGCAACTCTTATACAAAAATGATTATAGAAACTATCAACGACGCTATTGGAATCATACTTCCCAGAATTAACTCCAGTAAACTGTGGCGGTTCAATTTTAAACTCGACCAAATTACAAACGCTAAGAAAAAAAATAAAAATATATAATATGGTCCAAAGGCATACACCATTGTAGCGATCGGTCCGGACAACCCACACATATGTCCGCTGGCGTTAACCTTTAAAACAAAACTAAAAAAAGCAATTAGAACTCCCGATAAGAGATATGTGAAATACACAATTTTTTGAGTGACAGGTAATTTTAAAATCAACGATAAGATAAACCCCAGTATATAACCAACAATAGAAAAAATAATTGCCAATATTCTTTGAGCCGTTCTTTTTTCTTTAGTAATAATATTATATTTATTCTGAACAGGATATGCTAATAAAGGTAAAATCACCAAAGAAAAAATAGCTAAGCAATAATCCGCAACATTTATAAAAGACCCTTTCTTGAAAAAAAATAAGGCATTAATCAATATCAAAGCCATAATCGGGGCTACGGTTATAATCCTAATTGTTTTTGCCACTCTTTTCATATAGATCACCTGATTTCTTTATAAAAATTTACACTTCAATTATATATTAACCTCTCTTCTTT
>JALOBF010000071.1 GCA_023228385.1 Bacilli bacterium | reverse complement strand
CCTACAATTTTCATAACTTTTCCTTTCTTCCGTTTTAAATCCTTTATAATCATATCATAGTATGTAAAATAAAACAATAATTTAAGTAAATTTTTTGATTTTCTCTGCTTGCCAATTTTTGTTATTGTATTTTATAAAAAGAAATATGTTGACAGGGCTAACATATTGTGATAAACTATTTTTGGGTAAAACGTTTTAGTAAATTTGGTATAAAGGAAATTACAAGAATGGTAACAATTAAAGATATTGCAAAAGAGGCCCAAGTATCGATTACAACTGTTTCATTTATATTAAATGGTAAATATGATCAAGCTTCGGAAGAAACAGTCCAGCGGGTATTATCAATTGCTAAAAAATATAATTATAGCCCCAATCCAATTGCGGTTGGTTTGGTAACTAAAAAAACAAAAACGATAGGTTTAGTTATCCCCGATATTCAAAATGTTTTTTTTGGTGAGGTGGCCAAGCATGTCGATAATGAAGTAACGCGTTACGGGTATAATGTTATCTTGTGTAATACTAATGGTAATATTGAAGAAGATATAAAATATATTGATATATTAAGGCGAAGAGGAATTGACGGTTTAATTATTTCACCTTCAGGCGGTTTAAATGAAACCAAGTTACAGGAAAAAATGATTGATACTTTAAATAAAATAAAAATTCCTTTTGTTTGTCTTGATCGCTGGTCGGAAGGCTTAACTAGCTCTCGAGTGTCGATTGATCATTGTCAGGGCGGTTATTTGGCCACAAAATACTTAATAGAACAGGGCCATCGTAAAATAGGATGTTTAACCGGCCCTTTAAATGTTCATAATGCTCGCCGGCGCTTAAACGGTTACCAAAAAGCCTTATCTGAATTTAAAATCCCCTATAATCAACAAATTGTTTTCGAGGGTGACTATCGTTTTGAAAGCGGTTATTCCAAGGGCCAAAAAATATTAAACAATGATATAACCGCTATTTTTATATCAAATGATTTAATGTGTTATGGTTTTTATAAAGCTGTCCGTGAATTAAATAAAAAAATTCCTGATGATATCTCGGTTATTGGCTTTGACGATTTATTTTTCTCTAATATGTTAGATGTTCCATTAACAACAATAAGACAGCCAGTTGAAACCATTGCCGTAACCGCGGCCCAGATTTTATTAGAACAAATTAAGGGCAATCAGACATATAAAAATATTAAATTTCAACCGGAATTAATAATTCGAAAAAGCGTGAGAAAAGTAGGAGATTAACTATGAAAAAAAGAAAATTTAGTTTATTAATAATAATCACTTTACTTATTTTGCTTTGTACGGAAAGTATAGTTTTAATTTTAACGGTTAATAACAAATTAATTAAAACGCCTAATAATAATATTATTGTTCAAGTTGAACCGGGATATGTTCGAGGAAAAGTATTAACTGATAATGGAGCCATGGTACTCGCCGGTATCATTATTGAAGATGAAAACGGTAATACTTATCGGACGGTTACTAATGCTCAATCGGGATACAATTTAAAATTGGCACCGGGCTCATATAATTTATATTTCACCCGCGGTATTGAATACTCGATTGTAAAAAAAAGTATTGAAGTGGAAAGTTACAAAATGTATTATCTTCAAGATGTCCGTTTAGTTCAATTATTCGACAGCTATAAAGAAGGCTGGATTGGCGGCGATTTACATCAACATAGTTTTTATTCAGACGGTACCAATTCAGTTGAACATATTTTGTTAAGCAATATCTCCGTTGGATTATATTACGGTTTTTTATCTGATCATAATTCGGCTGTGGGTTTAAGCGAATGGATTCAAGGCAATAATTTGGTAGCTAACATTGATGGCGATGATAATAAAAGAATGTTTTCGGCATATGAAGCTGTAGAAGTAACTACAGAATTTGGTCATTATCAATCTCTTGGTATCGGTTTAACTTTTGATCAATACGAAGTAGTTTTAAGGGAAAGTGAACGGGTTAAACCAAAAGATATTAAAGATGCAATTATTAAGGAAAAGATTATTTATATTGCTGAAGAGATTAAAAGAGCGGGTGGGGTTGCTCAGATTAATCATCCTTATTCCGTTTCAACGATGGGATTTAATTATTGGGAAGTAGCCGATTATTTTGATACTATTGAAATTTGGAATGGTGTTTTTGTTCCGGGTGACGGCCGCTATGAGAAGGTTGATAGTATAACCAAAAGCCAAAATTTCAGATCAAAATTAAAATGGTTTCAATTATTAAATGAAATAAAAAATGGCGGTAAGTTTTTTCCGGCCACCGGTGGTTCTGATAATCATAACATTATGTCCCCCTATACCTATATGGGTGAAACAGTTGTAAATAATATCGCAGATTATGAAAAACTATATAAAAAATCCGGTAAATATAGCGGTCAACCAACCAACTATCTGCATATAACCGGTGATATAACAAATGAAAAAGTTCTTAATGCAATTAGAAACGGTAATAGTTTTATTACAAATGGACCTATTATTATTGCTGATTTTGCCGGTATCTCTTATGGAGAGACAGTTTCAATAGAAAATATCAATAGTTTAAAAATTAAGTCTTTTTGTCGAGACGGTGCTCATCAAATAAAAGTCATAGTTAATGGCGAGTTGGTAAAAACAATCGAATTAACATCGATGAATTATTCTGATTCAATTGTTTTGAATAATTTATCATCGGGAGATTGGATTGTATTTGAAGTTTTAGGACCAAATATTAATTATGCGATTACCAATCCAATTTTTATAGGATAATTAATTTGAACTTAAACTGTAAAGTTTAAAAATATAATAAAAATAAGGAGAAAGAAATGAAAAAAAGTTTTTTAGTAGTTTTTCTGATAGGCACTTTGTTGGTTCTGTTTGGATGTACCAAACCAGCGGAAAAACCTGATTGGCAATTTGAGGTCGGTTCTGATATGGCTGAGTACATTGCACCGGATGTTTCTGAGTGGTCACCAGTATTCACGGTAAATCTAAAAGTAGTTGGCGGTAATGAAACTGTTTTATTTGACGGTAAAGTAAAAGTCACTTCGGATTTGCAAATGGTTAATGAAGCTTTAAAGGCAGCTTTAACCGAAAAAGGATTGGCTCAGGACGGCGTTGATGTTGGCTTTGTTACACAGATAGGCGATTATACAAATAATGCGGAAACCAACACCTATTGGATGTATTATGTAAACGGAGCGACTCCATCTTGGGGCTGTAATCAGTTCCAAATGCGGGATGGCGACTATATCCTTTGGGTTTACGAAGTAACTACATTCGAATAGTCCCCCCTTTAGTATTTGCTGCCCTTTAATTAGGGCAGCAAATTACCACTACTATTAAAGATTAAGGAAAAGGTATAACTATGAAAAAAAGAAATATATTTATTTTAATTATGATTGTTGGTATGTTTTTATGCTTGGCCTCATGTAATGGTGATTCTAATACTAGTAATAATAAAGATATAAAAGACTTGGATGACGGAAAAATAAGAATTTGTTTACTCATCAATGGTAATTTAGGTGATATGTCGTTTTTTGATTCAGCTAAAGCCGGCATGGATCAATTCACAAAAGACTATCCTGATGTGGAAGTGAAAATTATTGAAATGGGTACCGATAATTCCCGTTGGGAGCCAACGCTACGGCAAACGGCAAATGATTCTTTTGATCTTATCATCGTGGGAACTACCCAAATGGCCGAGCCGTTACAACGACTTGTTAAAATGAGCAAATATAAAGATCGGCGGTTTATTATTTTTGATGCAGAGATTGAAGATAATAAAGCGGCTGGTTATCCGACTGTTCATTCTATCCTATTTAAACAAAATGAGGGCGGTTATTTGGCTGGCGTTTTAAGTGCCTTGGTTACTAATGATTTAGGTAAAACTAATACAGGCTTTATTGGAGGCATGAAAATAGATATAATCAATGACTTCGGCTATGGTTTTATGCAAGGTGTTGCTCGGGTTAATAAAGATAAAAGCATTAACATTAAAGCATATAATGCTTATATCGGTGACTTTTCCAATAGTCCAAAGGGGAATTCGTTAGCCTCTACGATGTACACAACCGGAAATGCTGAAATACTATTTGCTGCTGCATCTCAAGCCGGGCTTGGCTGTCTTGATGCCGCTAAAAACAAAAATAAATATATAATTGGCGTTGATAGTGATCAATATGATTATTTTAAAAATACTGATCCGGTAAAATCTAGTCAGATTGTTACTTCTATTTTAAAACGTGTTGATTTGGCTTTATATGAAGTATGTGAGAGATTTGTTAATCAAGAATTAACCTATGGTGATTTAGAATATTTAGGAGTTAAAGAAGGAAAGATTGGATTTGTAAAAAACAGCAATTATGAATTAAAAATATCGCTTGAAATCAGGCAATATATTGATCAAATATATAATGATATTTTATCGGATCAGCTTATTATTGATAGCGGTCTTAAAAGGTTTACTCCGATTGAAGAACTTAATAGAATGTATGATTCTATGAATCCCAACAAATAGGAAAAAACAAGAGGCGACTTATGAGTTATTTTGTGGAAATGAAGGATATTACAAAAGTATATGATAATGGCATTATCGCTAATCAAGCGGTTAATTTTTCGCTTAAAGAGGGTGAGATTCACGCCATTGCCGGTGAGAATGGTGCCGGAAAAAGCACAATCATGAAAATCCTTTATGGTTTGGAAAAACCGACAAGCGGTGAAATTTTCATAAGGGGCCAAAAAGTCAATATTACATCGCCGATTGATGCTCTTCGTTATAATATCGGTATGGTTCATCAACATTTTATGCTAGTTGATAATCTGACAATTTGTGAAAATATTTTTTTAGGTATGGAAATCACAAAAGGTTTAGTACTTGATCGGAATCGAATGAACGAATTAACTTTAGAATATGCAAAAAAGTATGACATTGATGTTGAACCCAATGAAGTGTGTAGGAATATATCGGTCAGTGTTAAGCAAAAAGTTGAGATTTTAAAAGTTTTGGTTCGGGGAGCAAGAATCATTATTTTAGACGAACCAACAGCGGTATTAACGCCTCAAGAAACTGATAAGTTTTTTCAACAATTGCAATTATTGAAAAAAGATAACTACACAATTGTCATAATAACTCATAAATTAAATGAAATTAAGGCGATATGCGACCGCGTAACCATCTTGCGTCACGGAAAAAACTGCGGTGTTTATCAAGTGAAAACTATATCATTGAATGATATTTCTCGCTTAATGATAGGTTTTGATATTAATCATAATAAGGGCAAGGCATCAGTTAAGCGCAAGCGTAAAATATTGTCAGTGAATACTTTAGAAATAGTAAACAATCGCGGGGAAAAAGTAGTAGACAATATCAGTTTTGATGCCTTTGAAGGTGAAATTTTATGTTTTGCTGGCGTTGAAGGAAATGGCCAAAATGAAACAATTCAATGTTTAGCCGGTCTTAATCAAAACTATCGGGGTCAAATTATTATTAATAAACAAAATATAAGTAAAATGTCGATCGCCAAGATTAGATCTTTAGGTGTATCTTATATATCTGAAGACCGTATGATGCAGGGAGTTAACCAAGAAGACTCGATCATGGATAATTTAATTAATTATAAATTAAATAAAAAAGAATATGTAAAAGCTGGTTTTATCAATTATAGAAAGTTAAAGGCCGAAGCGGTCGATTTATTGAAAAATTATGATGTAAAATATGATAACCTTAAACAACCGATAAAAATGCTGTCGGGCGGAAATATTCAAAAAATAGTTATCGCCCGCGAATTAGAAAATGAGCCTTTAGTCATAATCGCAAATCAGCCAACCCGAGGGGTTGATGTTGGAGCCATTGAATTAATTCATCAAAAATTAATTAATCTAAGAGATAAGCACAAATTAATTATATTGGTTTCTGCTGATTTAAACGAAGTATTCAATTTGGCTGACCGTATTATTGTGTTTTATAATGGTAAAATAACGGCTGAAATCACTGATGTTAATAATTTAACGGAAGAAGAATTGGGGTTATATATGCTGGGGTTAAAAAAACAAAACAAAAATGGTCATATAAATGAATAAAGTAAAAAAAAATGATTTAATTTTCGAGATATTACGTACATTTTCAGCAATTATTATTTCTTTTATCATCGCTTTTATTATTATTTTATTTACCAGTAAAGAACCCTTTTCAACAATCAAAATTTTTATTACCGCTCCCTTTGCCTCATCTTATGCTTTAGGGAAAATATTAACCGAAGCGGTTCCCCTTTTGTTTACCGGAACAGCAGTATGCATAATGATAAAAGCCGGTCAATTTAATATGATTGGTGAAGGCTTGTTTTATATTGGTGGTTTAATTGGTGCTGTTATAGTAATTAATATTTCACTTCCGCCCATTATTCTTCCACTTTGTGCTCTCTTGCTCACTTTTTGTTTAGGCGGAATTGTCGGCTATGTACCAGCTAAAATGAAAGCCACATTAAGTATAAATGAGTTCGTTTCTTCATTGATGTTTAACTTTATTATATATTGGCTCGGTTTATATTTATTAGGCAATGTTTTTATTGATCCTAATTATTCCGATATTGCTACTCATCAAATACCCGCTGCTGGTAAGTTGTTTTTTCTTTCTTATGATAATCAAGTAAGCAGTAGTGTCTTAATCGGTTTATTATTTTCTTTATTGGCCTGGGTATTCTTATATAAAACCAAATGGGGATATTATATAAGAATGACCGGAAATAATGAGCGTTTTGCCCATTACAGCGGTATTAAAACCAAAAGAACCATAGTGTATGCCCAAGTCATTGGTGCGGCGATTTGCTGTTTAGGCGGAGCTGCATATGTTCTTGGCAATATGTATCGTTTTAATTGGAAGCAGTTACCCAATTATGGTTTTGATGGGTTTATTATTGCAATTATCGCTCATAACAATCCTTTGTTAATTCCGATTGCTGCTCTTTTTATGGGATATTTAAGATCGGGTGCGGCGGAAATGGCTCGCTTAACTGATGTTACCAATGAAGTGGTATTTATAATTCAAGCCATTATGATAATATTAATTGCCGCTCGGGCTTTTTTGTATCAGTTAAAACAAAAGAGAATAAGAGCAATGGTCGAAATGGAGATTAAACCGTATGATTGATTTTATTTTTTCAGTTGAATTTTTAGCCTCAACGATATTATTTACAATGCCCATTTTATTTGCTGCTTTAGCCGCTCTTGTTTCGAATAAAGCCGGTATTCTTAATATAAATATCGAAGGTACCATGGCGGTTTCTGCTTTGGTTGGTTCGCTTACAAGTTTTTATACAAAAAGTTGGATACTGGGAATATTATCGGCGATTACAGCCGGGATTATTATGGCTTTAATTTTGGCTTTTGCCGCTTTTAAATTAAGAACTGATCATATTTTAGCGGGAATTGCCTTAAATACTTTTACAACCGGCGTTTCAATTCTTGTTTTACATTTTGTTTTGGGGGTGAAAGGCGATTCATCACAGGC
>JALOBF010000070.1 GCA_023228385.1 Bacilli bacterium | reverse complement strand
TCTTGTATCATTTATTTGTTAATCGTCAAATTATTTAATCCATCAATCGTAACATTAATTCCTACAGCTAATTAGAAAATATGCAAATTGTTTACCCCAAATATTGCCGGAATAATGTAATTTCTGCACTTTGAGCCGACAAGTAGATAGGCTTTGCATATGCAAAGCCTATCTTAAAACGGTAAATCATCTTCAGAAATTCCTAAATATGATTCCGGATAATTATCCGGTGATATGATCTTACTAATCGCTGCCAGTTTATCTTGCATAATATCATTGTGCTCACCAAGATAATAGCATTCCACTACAAGGTATTCTATTATCTCATCCTTGCTCATAAAATCAAACCTTGCCCTGTTTAATACCTTTTGATACATAAATTCATATTCACTCATGTCTATCACCCCATTCCACCCATTTCATTTTGTGAGACAAGAACCACTTCGGTATCAATGGTTTTCCTACTCATAGTAAGACCCACAATCAGGCATTTATTTAAAAGTGAATTTAACCTTCTGAAGGAGCCGCCGGAATATGAATAAATTGCTTCTATTGCTGCCTTATCAAAAATAGGATCCCTGCATCCGGCCTTCTGTAGTGTTCCGTCAATATAAGAACTTGTCTCGTCCCTGGTAATGCCGTTAAAGGAATAATTGATTATTATTCGTTGTCTTAAGGGTTCATAATTATTCCTTTTTAAGGTTGAGGCAAGATAGGGAAGACCAAGAAGGATTAAGGTTGAATAGTTTTTGCTATCATATTCGAAGTTAAATAAAAGGGGAAAGTCATTAAGCATTGATGGTTTTAAATACTGAGCTTCATCAACAATTAAAAGGAGAGGTGTTTTCTTTATTTTGTAAAGGTCAATAATGACTTCCTGAATTACCTTAAACATATCTATTTTTTTGTGTGGTGGTTCTATTCCCAAACCGAAGCAAATTGCCCGGTAAAACTCCATAACTGTAAGTGTTGATGAATTTATATAAATAATCCGGTGAAGGTTTGAGTTAAGGTTTTGGGCAAATTCTCTGATACAATACGTTTTCCCCATGCCGACACCACCGGTAAAAAGACCTATTCCTTTGGAGGAAACACAGTATTCAAGGCGGCTGGTTGCATCTTTAAAATCATTTGTTTTATGAATATATTTAATGGCATTGTTCTTTTCAAATGGATTATATTCCAGCCCGTAATAAGATCTAATCATTTCTTAAAGTCCCCTAAAACATCATAATTAATGGGATTCCGTTTAACCCTTACGTTTTCTTCCCGGTTTAGTTTTCTTATAGGAAGAAGTTCTCCCTTATCGCTGACATAAATAATGTCCTTATCTTCCGGATTATACTTAACTGTAATCCTTTCCCCGATATAAACGCTTGGCACCTCATAGATTATTTTTTCTATCTGGATGGTGGAATCATTGTTAACCCTTCTTGATACTTCATTTAAAAATAGGATATCAAGCTCCTCTATCGGTTTATACCTGATGAGTTTATAATCAGATTTAAATCGCTCATTTGGGGAGACTTTAAGCGTTGAATGGACCCTGGCATTGTAATCATGAATAAACTCATCGAGTAAGCTTTGAAAGGCTTCCAGTGATTTTATCTTGCTTTTATCTAAAACAGCCAGCCACTGCGTTTTCAGGGTGTTAAAAAACCGCTCTATTTTCCCTTTGGACGATGCTTTTCTTACCTGACAATATATTTGATGGATCCCCAGTCTGGCGCATATTAATGAGAGTTGATGGTTTTTATAACTTGCACCATTATCAAGATGCAGTCTATGGGGGACACCATATCTTGCTATTGCCTTTTTTAGTGTTTTTTGGACATTAAGGGAAGAATCTGATAAATAAACATCAGCTCCAACAATCCTTCTTGATGCATCATCAAGGAAAGCAATAACGCAGGTTTTCTCGCTTTTACCGTTAACGCTGATGTTAAACAAAAAGGAAGTATCGGCTTGCCAGGAATCATTGGCATTAGGAAAAGAAAAAGCTTTTAGTTCAACCGTTGATACTGGTTTAGCCAAATTGTTAGCATTGATAAACCTTAAAACAGTTGATAAAGAAACCGGATTGTTTTTTGTAATCAATCCATTTGCTTTTAATTCATTATAAATTGCTGTTCCTGTTATAAACCTAAACTCTCTTTTTAATTCAAATATCCGCTCTTTAGCCTCATCGCTTAGAGAGCGTGATACACCTATATCACTTCTGGCTTTAGGCATTAGGGCATCCAGACCATTCTTTTGGTATTGATGATACCAGTCCTTAATGGTACCCGGGGCAAATGTGTATTCTTTCCCCTTATGTGTGTGTGTTTTACTTGCGACCGTGCGGAAAAACTCTTCTTTTGAAGAAAAAGCTTCCAGGCCATTAAGAATAGGCGCTATAATGGAAAATCTAAATAGTGCCAACTCTTCCATTTCTTTTGTTCTCATAATAGTTATCTCCTTGTTGTGTTTGGAGCCATTATACCAATAAATTATGAGCTAACAAAAAATATTATGTGGAAATGGCAAATCGAATATTTGGAAAATGTATTTGTTGCTTTAAAATGAAAGAAATGTCTTTTGGTTCGTAAGAAAAAACCTATCAGAAAATCTGTTATATTGAGAATAAATTCTTCAAATATTTCTTCCTCGTCTTGTATCTTACCCTTAAAGTAGGCCTTTAGTTCGGGGAGTTCTTTTTTATAATAATCCAGAAAAGTATAAAATAACTTTTCTGATATTTCAAATTCTATACAGATTTCACTGACTTTATATTTGGAGATAAAGAAAGATGCAAGAACTTCAGTTATGAAGGAAAGCGAATATCGGTTGTAAGGAATTATATCATGATGGAGTACAGCATGAGTTTTATTACAGTTCCGGCATTTAAGCCTGAGAACTCTAACACTAATTTTGTCTTTTAGGAAGGAGTTAACAACTAATATAGCTACATATAAAAACCTTGTATAAAATCCATGCAAATAAAAACGCCCAACACAGTTACACTTTGGGCAGGTTATTTTTAATAAGTCTTGTTCGCTTGGAATAATTTCTTTTAAATTTTGCTTGTCATCTTTCTTAATATATGCTATCATATTATTGTGTGGAAGATGAAATTAAGCGTGCAGCTTTGGGATTTCATCTTCTTCCTTTTTTTATATTTTTATAAAGTTTGTTTATAATAATTTGCATACGAAAATGCACTTTAGATTATACACTATGTTGGGTATAAAAGGAAGCATTTTGATGAAAAAGATTAAATATTGTATTAAATAATATGACTATTAACATATAATATCTTCCTTTCGTTTTTTAAAAGATTTAGCATTTTTTTAACTTGGTTTTCTGAATTTTTAAATATCCTTTTTTATTACGTTTTTCTAACATTTTTAAAAGCCTTATATATTACAACATTTAATTGCTGCTATCTAATATATATGAACTTGATCGCCCTTTGCCCTTAGGCTTAATTAAATTCTTATCTAATAATTCATTTAGTATTTCAACTGCTTTTGCTTTATTAACATCCAATAATTTTTCTACATCTTGTCGTTTAATTTCTAACTGCATTTCTAATAAATTTAAAATTCTCTTTTCAGGTATCATATCATTATCATTAAACAGTAAATTAGGCAAAACAACTTTTATAAAGTTTTTCTTAATAACATATTTAGGCTTTAAAAAGTAACTTTGATATGATTTTTTTATTCTCCATATACCGGTTCCAAACCTTTCAATAATTCCTAACATAAACAATATTTGCGCTATTATTACATTTCTAGGCATAGATATTTGATCATTTAAATAGTTTTCTTCATCTAGGCCTTTTGGCAGACCTCCTGGTGAAGTAATTTCAATTCTATTATCATACATTGAAATCTTTATATAACTATTTATTAAATAGTCACGATGAACTATTGCATTTGCAAGTGATTCACGATAAGCTTCTAGAGGAATTTGAACTTTCTTTACTCTACTAAAACCTTTAACAACTTCTATTTCGGGATAATGTTTTTGAAACATAAATAATGCCTCTTCATATTGTTTCAAAATAGATACTTTCTCAATTCTTTTTCTATCAACAAATTCAGAAGAAGATTGACCAAATCTCACTATATCAATTCCTGAAGTTGAAAAATTATTTTCATCAGCAAATAACTCTGCGGCAATAGTATATTTATTACTGTTTATTAAACCCAAAGTTATTAATATATCTTTATCAAATTTATCAATTTGCTTAATGTCTTTAAAATATTTCTCTAAAGTTAAAAATTTAAAATAATCATTATTGGATGGGGCTTGATCAAAAGATAAATTTTTACCTTTAAGTGCCAAGTTGATTAATGATGTTTGATCAACTGGAACCGTGGATGTGTCTTTTCTTTGATATGCAATACCTTTATATAAATAAGGAGTATTTTCTTCAGGAAACACTTTTATTTCGATTAAATTTTTATTCTCCATCTTTAATATATTTATTTGATAATTTGGACGAGGAACTATTGTATCATTAATTTTGTTCTCTATCATCAATTTAACTTCAACAATATTATCAACTCCAACGAATTTTTTCTCATCATCAACGCCGATCAAAATAGTGCCACCTTCATAATTTGAGAAAGCTGAAATAGTTTTCAGTAGTGAATCTGAAAATTCTCTTTTCAATTCTAAATTATTATTTTCAAAAAAGTTTTCTTTCATGTTATATCACCTATTAAATTATAGCATTAAATAAATATTAATACAACGATTAATTTTTATTTGTTTGATTATTCAAATGAATATTAAATATTCGTTTGATATCCTAATCGATTATTTATTTAATATATAGATCATACAATATATCACTAAAGGTCATTATACGGTAAAAGAAAAGGATAGTATCATAATAACCTATCTTACAAATTAGCCGATACTCTTACATTGACACTGGGAAATCGTAAAATCAATTTTATTATAATTTTCTTGTATTAAGTTCTTGATTTTTACTGCGTTCTTTGCTATTATAATATTGCCTAGTGGTAAAAGAGGAATGGTCTCTCTGAAAAAGTGGTTCCTCTTTTTTTATTTTCGTATCCCTATCTGCCAATACGAATGGAGAAATGAGAATCATTATAAGAATAAGTAAAATTTTTTCATAGCACCTTAATTCCTTAAAATTTATCCACTGACCTAGGATTGTGACCGGTTATATCAATAAATAACTTATTATGTTTTACGATGGTAAAAATATTGCCATACCCAAAACATCACTCGTTTGTCGTCCTGTATCTTTGAAAAAATTTATATTGAAAATGCCGCTAATACTTGACAAAGTTTTCACCTTTCTTTATAATGTGTGATAATGAAAGGTTTATCTCAATTATGAAGCAAAAAGATAAAGTATTACTGTTGATTTTTTCCGGTACCGGCAACACCTTAACCGTCGGTAATATGATTGCCGAACATTTCGGTGAAAAAGGGTTTATTACCGATATTATCGAAATAGGCAACCCTTTTCCGAAAATCGAAAATATTGAAGACTATCGTTTTATTGGTTTCGGTTATCCAGTTCATGCTTTTAACATCCCTAAAATATATCGTCGATTAATCGCTTATCTTCCTAACACATCGGAAACATCAGCTTTTATTTTTAAAACTTCAGGCGAACCGTTTTTGTTAAACAGTGCTTCTTCTTATATCTTAACAAAAAAATTAAAACGAAAAGGCTATAAGGTTCTTTCCGATACTCATTTTCTTATGCCTTACAATATTATTTTTCGTTATCCCGACCGGGCGGTAAAAGCAATGGTGAATTATGGCGAAACTTTAAGCAAAATTTTAGTTAATAATCTATTAAACGGTAAGCAAGAATTAATCAAATACAAAAGACGATATCGCTTAATTTCAACCGTTTTTCGCATCCAATATTTAGGGGCTACAATTAATGGTTTATTAATAAAAGTCAGACGGAAAAAATGCAATAAATGCTTACGTTGTCTTAAAAATTGTCCGACCGGGAATATTTTCATAAAGGATGGAAAAATCAAATTTTCCAGCAAATGCACCATGTGTATGCGATGCGCCATGATGTGTCCGAATGATGCCATCAAAATCGGCTTTTTAAATAGATGGAAAGTTAATGGCAAGTATGATTTTACCCAAATCTTAGCTAACGATTCTATCGAAGACGGATTTTTTTCCGAACAGCATACCGACTTCTTTCGTTATTTTAAAAAATACTATAATGAACTTGATAATAAAATTATTCAGGCAAAGCTCCGCTCTTAAGCGGAGTTTTTTATCTTATAAAAGTAAAGCTTCCGGCAATAATAAAAATAAAACGGAGGTAAATATGGCATACAGTTATAAAGGCGCAATTAGTTTTGGTTTAATCTATATTCCGATTACTTTACATAATGCGGTCCGAAGTAATCAAATCAGTTTTAATTTAATCGAGAAAAACACAATGAGCCGCATCCGATATAAAAAGACATGTCTTGATTGCGATAACAAAGAAGTAAAACAAAAGGATATTGTAAAAGGATATGAGTATGAAGAAGGAAAATATGTGGTTTTTGGGGATGATGATTTTGAAAAAATCAAATCAAAGCGTGATAAAAATATTACCATTGAAGGCTTTGTAAATCTGGAGGAAATCGACCCCATCTACTATGACCGCCCTTATTATATCGTTCCGGGTAAAGGAGCCGAACGGGCCTTCAGCCTTTTATCGGGAGCCATGGAAAAAGCAAATAAAGTGGGGATTGCGAAAACGGTATTGGGAACCAAAGAAACTTTAATTGCTTTAAGGGTTAAAAGCGGAATTATGTATCTTAATACCATATATTTTCACGAAGAAATTCAACCACTGCCTTATTTGGTGCCCGAAATTACATTAAACCCGCAAGAATTGGCATTAGCCTCAACTCTAATAGAATCAATGTCGAAACCGTTTGAACCGGAAAAATATATCGATGAATACCGCCGGAAAATCGAACAGGCGATTGCCGCAAAAGTTCAGGGCAAGGAAATCGTTATTCATGATGAAGCCGAATTTAACCCGGCCTTAGACTTAATGACAGCTCTTCAGGAAAGCCTAAAGCAATATGAAACCGGCACCCGAGCATAACGATCCGTTTTTGACAAGAGCTTTTTCCCCGATGCTTTTCCATGAAACCGAACCTTTTGATTCCGATGATTATATTTTTGAATTAAAAATGGACGGTATTCGCGCTCTCGCTTATCTTGATAATAATCAAACCGTTCTGATTAACAAACGGGGGAAAGACGTAACCCAAAACTATCCCGAACTGGCCACTATGCACCGACAAAGTCAAAAACGAGCGGTAATCGACGGCGAACTGGTTGTTTTCACAAAAGGTAAACCTGATTTTTTCCGCTTGCAAAGGCGCAGTTTACTAGTCGATAAACTGAAAATCAAATTATCATCGGCCGGTTATCCGGTAACTTTTGTGACGTTTGATCTTCTTTATTGCGATCATGAAACCGTAACCGATAAACCGTTACTGGAAAGAAAAAAACGCTTA
>JALOBF010000069.1 GCA_023228385.1 Bacilli bacterium | reverse complement strand
CAATAAAATAAAAATAACAAAAATTGGCAAGCAGAGAAAATCAAAAAATTTACTTAAATTATTGTTTTATTTTACATACTATGATATGATTATAAAGGATTTAAAACGGAAGAAAGGAAAAGTTATGAAAATTGTAGGAATCAGTCCGCGGTTGATGACTCATGAAAATGTTGAAAGAGAATTTGTTAACTCCCGTTATGTTAAACAATTAATATCACGCGAATTAAATGCAATTATGATTAATATCGATAATCCACAACCGGAAAAATTATTGCGTTTATGCGATTGTTTTCTTATAACCGGCGGTTATGATATCGACCCCAAATACTTCGGAGAAGAAAACAACGGTAAATCTATCAACTGCAATCTTTCAATGGATAAAATCGACCGACAAATTGTCGAACATGCAAAAATCACAAAAAAACCCTTACTTGGTATTTGCCGCGGTCATCAGGCAATAAATGTTTTTTTTGGCGGCACGCTTTATCAAGACATCGGCGATACCCATCGTAATATAAAGGAAGGACATATCGTTTATACGGAAACAAATCGCTTATTGCCGTTTAATACAAAAATTGCGGTTAACAGTTACCATCATCAAGCAATAAATCGGATTGCCCCAGACTTTGATGTAATTGCCCGAGCCGAAGACGGAACAATAGAGGCCATTATTCATCGTCATTTACCGATTATCGGAATCCAATGGCATCCCGAAGTGATACCCGATGCCAAAGAAAGTGAAATAATATTTAATCTTTTTGCTCAATTAGCAAAAGGTAAATAAATTAGATAATATAAATCAATAGATATTATAATTATTTCAGGGTATAAGAAAAGTTGTCCAGTTATCTTTCAAAAAATGGACAAAATGAGATTTATCTATTTAATTTTGCTTCAACTTTTGGTATAATGTTCTTGTAGTTTTATTGGTACAATGTACCGTTAATACACAAGGAATTTATTGGCACATGCAAATGATGCAACCATGGATTTTATTCCAGATGACTGTTGCATCTTTTTTTTATAGAAATTCCTGATTGAATGTAATAACTAGATACAAAAGTCTTCTAAGACGTTTATTGCCTTTCTTCGACATTTTTAAATGTTCACCACTCATTTGTCCTGATTGGTAAATTATAGGGTCAATTCCTGCATATGCAGTTAATTGTTTAGTATTTTCAAATCTTATATATCCCCTATTTCAGTAAGAAATTAATAGTTTTATCTCTTAACTTTTATTATACAAAAAAAGACTGATTTTTTAAGTTCAGTCTTTTTTATTAACTTCTTCAATTGCTTCATTAGCGTATTTATTATTCACAATTGTTGAAAACGGGGCCCTTTTATCCAATTCATTGGCTTCTTCCATAACATCCATCAAGAGATTAAAGCCTTCCTTGGCAAAATATGGTGTGCTGCACCAAGCATCAATATCGATATAGCGCTGCATAACGACTGTTAAATCGTCAAGCGATAATTCTTTAAAATGAGGATGAATTACATCCGCAATTTCTCGGGCCGTGTGCGCTTTTACCCACAATTGACCTTTATAAATGGCATTGGTGAATTTTTGAATAATGTCAGAATTCTTCTCCATATATGATTTCGTCGTGCAATAAGAAGTGTAGGGGATTGAACCGGATTCGGCACCGATTGAAGCTACAATATAGCCTTTGCCTTCTTTTTCCAAAGCCGTAGCGGTCGGTTCAAATAATGTTACGTAATCACCTTGACCGCTGATGAAAGCTCCGGCCAAGGCCGCAAATTGAACATCGGTTCTAACATTCACTTCTGCATTTGGATTATCCTGGCCAACGTCCAATCCTTTCTGCTTTAAAACCCATTCTAAAGTCATTTCCGGAACACCGCCTTTACGGCCGCCTAATATTGATTTTCCTTTTAACATATTCCAATCCCAATTATTGATTTTATTTCGCGCCATCAAGAAACTGCCATCACATTGGGTCAGTTGAGCAAAAATAATTGCATAATTTTCTTGACCGCCATTATAAACAAAAATGCTCGCCTCCGGTCCCATCAGCCCGATTTGTGCTTCCCGGCCTAACAATGCTGCCATTGTTTTATCAGCGCCGGCCGCCAGAATCAAATCAACTTTCAACCCTTCTTCCTTAAAATATCCGAGTTCTAACGCCACATATTGGGGACAATAAAACACGGAATGAGTGACTTCAGCAAGCGTAATCTTATTCCGATTACGACCGCAAGATATACCGACAACCCCAAACAACAACAAAACAATTAAAGCAAGTAATTTTCTCAAACCTCTCAAATTCCTTTCCCTCGCTTTTTAATTAATATTTTTTCTATGATATTAACACCTTCGTACATCAGATAGGCAAATATCGATAAAACAATAACCCCCATCATCACCATATCAAAGCGGAAAATCTGTCCGCCATACATAATCAAATTACCGATACCGGACCGCGATACCAAAAACTCACCCACAATAACTCCAACCCAAGCCATTCCAATATTTATTTTTACCACACTGATAATATTTACAAGATTGGCGGGAAATACAAGTTTTATAAAAACTTGATATTTGCTGGCATTAAAACTTTTCATCATCTGGATTTTTTCCGAATCAACATTGATAAAATAATTGTAGGTTGATAAAATCGTAATAACAATTAAGATGGAAATCGCCACAACCACGATTCCGGTCACTCCGGTCCCGGCCCATATTATCATAATCGGAGCTAATGCCGTTTTTGGAAGCGCATTTAATATCACCAAAAAAGGCTCTAACAACTTGGTTAGGCGTCTACTTGCCCATAAAATAACGGCGATAAAAACCCCAGCGGCACTGCCGATAACAATCCCAAGCACGGTTTCTAAAAGCGATATATAAATATGTTTAAAGATTTCATGATTTTTAATATAAGCCCAAAGCAAAGAAGCAATCGATGAAGGTTTACTGAAAAGAAAATCATCAAGAATCCGCAATCGCGTCCCCAACTCCCACATAGTCAATATAAGAATAAATAAGAGTATTTGTGATAATATTAATTTAGTCCGGGCAATTCGGTATTTTTTGCTATGTTTCATTAAGTTCCCCCCATATCTCATTAAAATATACCCGAAAGGTTTCGGATTTACGAGCGGTTAAAGGGGTTCTCTCTTCATCGAGTTTAAGGTTAATCGGATGAATTTTTTTTATTCGCGCCGGCCGGTCGGTTAATACAATAATCCGGTCAGCCATTGCGATTGCCTCCGAAATATCATGAGTCACAATAATCGTTGTCTTCTTTTCATTGCGAATAATTTTATAAATATCTTCACTGACGCGTAATTTAGTTTGATAATCCAGTGAAGCAAACGGTTCATCAAGCAATAGTAGACTTGGAGAGATTGCCAGAGTCCTAATAAGTGCTACCCTTTGTCGCATTCCGCCGGAAAGTTCAAGCGGATAATTATTTCTAAAGTCCCATAAACCATACTTTTTAAGCATCGTTACAACCCGCTCTATATTTTCTTCCGTTAATTTCTTTTTTATTTCCAGACCCAAAATTACGTTTCGATAAATGCTGCGCCATTCAAACAAAAAATCACGCTGAAACATATATCCGATTTCACCGCTGGCAATAATTTCACCGGCAGTTGGCTTAAGCAATCCGGCAATCAGATTCAGGATCGTTGTTTTGCCGCTGCCCGAAGGTCCGACAATTGCGACAATTTCTCCCTCTTCTAAACTGAAATTGATATTATCCAAAACTTCAATCTCACTGTCTTGATTATTGAATTTTATGGATACATTCTTAAATTCCAGTACCAATTTCTAACCTCCTAAAAAAGATTATTATACAGTATTATATTATTAATAATTAAAAAATGTGTGTAGGCAAAAAGAAAAAACCTCTGACGAGATTTTTGTCTATTAAAAAGAAAAATCTCTTGCGAGATTTTTTTTAAAGATCAAGCTGTAACGGTGTAAACCGCGGATCTTTTTTTGCTTCCTCTTCACTTATGATTTGGGCAACTCTTGTTGAGGCGGCAGCGGCAATCGCTCCGACAACATCATCAAGGAAAGTATGACATTTGTCTTCTTTTTTTCCTTCTTCATTAAGGCGTTTTACTACCCCCGGCTTGTTAACATCAATATCGCCAAAATTAGTTTGACCGATTACGCCATAATTGGCAGCAATGGAAAGACCAAAAATTTCGTCAATGCCGAACATCCCAAAATCCGTACGCATAATCTCCTGAATCGGACTGCGAAAAACATTTTCCTCGGTAAGACGATCGATTTCAACACTTAACTGAACGATATGAAAAATATCGCGATAGGACAAAATTTTTTCAACGCTTTCAATACATAAGGTCATGGTAATATTCTTATTGTATTTAGCTTGCTGATTATATGCTACTTCAGCAATTTCCCGGATCGTCACTCCTCTTTCCAGGAGACGCTCCCGATTTAATCGAAACATTTCTTCTCTTGAAAAATATACCCTTGATTCCACTATTTTATCTCCTTTGCCTCTTTTATTAAATATCTGCCTTTTCCGTTTAAAAAATCGCGGACATCCATTCTCTTTTTCCCCGGCAGCTGAATTTCCGTTATTGAAATAACTGTATCGCCGCCGCAACTGACATTAAAAAAATCTTTACCGACTTTTGTGATTATTCCCGGCGGATATGAAGACTTATCGGATAAGACCTTACTGCCAAACACTTTTATATTCATACCCTCAAGATTGAAATAAGCACCGGGATTAGAATTAAGACCGCGTATTTTATTGAATACGGAACGGGCCGGGAGAGTAAAATCAATCAGTTCGTCGCTTTTTGTTAAATTATAGGCATAAGATACAGCGGCGGGATCTTGTTTTTTTAATGTAATCGCGCCGCATGCGATATCATCAATAACCGATAATATCATTTCCCGGCCGAGCTGACTCAATTTATAAAACATACTATCTTGGGTATCCCAATCGGTAATGGAAATCCTTCGTTGAGCAAGGATATCACCGGCATCCATTTTCGGAGTCATATAGATAATCGAAATACCCGTTGCGGTATCACCGTTAATTATTGCCCATTGAATCGGCGCTCCGCCCCGATATTTTGGCAACAGAGACCCGTGAACATTAATGGCCTTATAACGGGGATAATCAATAAGTTTTTTCGGGACAAACTGACCATAGGCAGCGGTAACAATAATATCGGCCGGATAAGTCATAATTTTATCGATATCATCTTTTATTTTTTCGGGTTGGAGAAACTCAATTCCCTTCAGTTTTGCATATTGAATAACCGGCGGTGAAATCGCCGCCTTTTTCCGTTGATTAAACTGGTCAGGCTGACTTATAACTAATGTTACTTGATGATGAAAATGCAGTATATCCAATATTGGCACCGCAAATTCCGGTGTCCCCATAAAAATTACTTTCAAATTATCCCTTCTTTCTAATCATAAAACCGTGGATACCGTTCAAAATTAACCCACAATTTACTATCCATAAATTTTTTATTCACTTCATCAATTAAAGACGAAACCAATGAGAAGTCATTATGCTTTATTGCTAATTGTACCCCCCGGGTTTTTGGAATATATACCGGACCAAGACAATAACCTTTTTTAAACCGATTAAAAACTTTTTTAAAATAATTGGCATAATAATACATATCCTTATACTCACCGATTATCGTAAGTTTATTCATCTCGGCATAAGGCGGATATAAAGCATAGCCCCGAGCAAGGATCTCAGCATTATAAAAGGAAAGAAAGTCTTGATTTAAGGCACTGGTGATGGCATAATGGTCCAAATTGTAACCTTGAATTACCGCCTTTGCTTTATGGCAATCCAATGTTTTACTAAGCAGTCGATAGCACATTTCCGCACTTCGATAATCATCGGTATACAAAACCGCATCAGCGTTAATTATTGCCAGTAAAGCAATTTCTGGACTAATCATATCGAGTAGTATATTAGTGCCGATAACAATATCAATTGTACCTTCTTCTAGTGAAAGCAGGAATTCATCATAATCTTCGGCTTTTTGCATGGAAAGCGAAGATACCCGATAAATTCGGCTCTTTGGATAATAGTAAGAGAGGCGTTCGGCGAGTCTTTCCAAGCCGTAACCCATGTGTTTAATTGATACTGATTCACAATTTTCACATTTAATCCCAACAAACTGCTGATTACAATAACGACAACGATAAGTTTTATTATTTTTATAATAAACTAAACCGATTTTACATTGCGGACATTTAATCAAATGACCACAATTATCACAAATATTGGCCGTACTGTAACCAAGACTGTTTAAAACCAGCATACTGATTTTACCGTCCGCCAAAACCCGATCAAGCTTTTGACGTAAAACAGAACTAAGTAACATATCGGCCGGTTCGGCACGAACATTAACCAGTTCAAAATTCCGTTTTTCTTTTTTCAATAACTCCAATAAATAATAATCAGCCTGAGTATAATGATAATAAGAAACGACACTGGGGACGGTTGTTGTAAGCAATAGCTTAGCTTGATGATAATGAGCACGATACTTCAAAACTTCCAAAGCCGAGAATTTTGGATTTTGTTCGTTTATATAATTATGATGATCCTCGTCAATCATTATAATTAATCCGATATCATCCAGAGGAAGAAAAATTCCGACAATTGTTGTAATAATAAGGTCGACATTGCCGGAGACGACATTTTGATAGTTATAATAAAAATCACTTTTGGCAATTAACGATGAAAATGTACAAACGCGAACAGCGGAAAGTTTATTCCGAAAATAATTATCCAGTGAAGAAGCGGCAAGCAAAGTCGGTGTTAAAATCAACACCTTTCGACCGGTCTCAATTGTCGCGTTGATACCGTCAAGACAAAATCTTAAACGAAAATCTTCATTATCCGTGTAAAAAAGAAATGGTTTACCTTCCAAACGCCTAAATTTATCGCGGATTTGATTTTCATCAAAATCAAATGTGATTGACAGTGATTTAACTTTTGTCGGCTCTGATAACGGAAAAGTCGGAATCATTTCCAATAATCCCTGTTCTGCCAGCCGATTTATTATTCGATCACTCACTCCGGTATTATCTTTAATTTCTTCAGCGGAAGCTTGATACCTGGCTTTTAAATAAGCAATCACTGCTTGTTGCTTAACACTTTTTATTGGTTCTTCTTTTATGATTCGATACTCTTTAATTACTTTTCTTTTGCCGTATGTATAAATATCGGTAATAATCTCAATATTGCCTTTTGCTTCCTCTTCACGAATTTTTTTATAATAAGCCAAAACTTCACCGGAAATAAGGATTTTTTTTCGGTTTTGAAATAAAACAATAAGCTCATCCGGCAGCAGCGCTTGATTTAAAACAACCGCATAACGCTTTAATTTGCTTTGCATAAAACCGGGATACATCAAGCGTAAACATTGCGAGAGGGGAGATTTTGTATCATTGCTGATAGCATATGCTATGCCGATTTGTTCAGCCGAAAGACCGTATTCAAAATCTATAACATCAATAATATCTTTAACCGCACCGCTATATTCGATTATTTCGATTATTTCTATAACATAAGCAAGTGTTTTCTGAAATCCGAATTCTACATAGACGCGTGAACCGACGTATAAGCAATCATGAAACTTATCCGGTATTCGATATAAAAATAAGTCATCAGTGCGGGTAATAACATCAACACATACTTTCGCATACATTAACCTTCACCCCGGACCAAACAGTAAGCACCGTATATACCG
>JALOBF010000068.1 GCA_023228385.1 Bacilli bacterium | reverse complement strand
GGCATGGTAAAGATGAAAATCATTTTTTGGTTCAAGCGACCCATTTTGCTTCTAATTATTTTACGACATCTCTATCTCAATATATCCGGATTTTTTGTATCGCCGGAGTATTTTTGTTTATATCAGGAATTTGCGTTAATTTTTCTCATAATAACTATAAAAGAGGTTTCCGGTTATTAACAATTAGTCTTCTTTTGAGTTTAATTTCCTGGATGATTAGTTTGGTTATGAATAACGGGAGCTTTATTATTTACTTTGGGATTCTTCATTGTCTCGCTATTGCCATGCTTTTGAGCGAGCCGATGAAAAAGTTACCTAAACCGCTTGTTTTTGTTCTGGCTGTTTTGATGCTTGGTGTCGGCTTATACTTGGAAAAAAATAAAATCAATTCCCATTTTCTTTTTATACCTTTTAATATAACCCCCAAAGGTTTTATTACCGCCGATTATTATCCAATATTACCGTACGGTGCTTTTTATCTGTTTGGTTATCTTGTCGGCGGTCGGTTATATCAAGATAAAACGAGTTTATTCAGAAAAGAAAGAAATATCGTACCTTTTAATTTTCTCGGAAAAACTGCGCTTTGGTTTTATCTTATCCATCAAATATTTTTATTTTTGTTTTTATATCTAGTTGGATTAATTTTATTATAAATATATTTTGTGAATAAACACCCCGCCATATTTCATAAAATGGAATATCGGAGGGATGTTTTTATGATTAAACCGACTAGTGATTATTTGCTTTTATTACCCGATCCCAAAGAAAAATCAGGCGGAGTTATAATTGCCGGTTATGATAATTTCGGTATTGTCGCCAATATTTCCGATGGAGAAACTTATTTTAAAATAAAACAAAAAGTAATTTTTAAACCGGAAAAGGCAACGGATATTTATTATCGATTGCTGAGCTATAAACTTGTGAAACGTGAAGATGTGATGGCGGTTGTTATTGATGATTAAAGAAATAAAATACGGGAAAGAAGCACGTGAAGCATTGTTGCGGGGGATGAAAGCGCTGGCTGATGCCGTCCGGATTACATTAGGGCCGAAAGGGCGAAATGTTGTTATTGATAAAGGGTATCCGGCGCCGTTTGTGACCAATGACGGTGTGACAATCGCAAAAGAGATTGATTTGGAAGATGTTTTTGAAAATGTCGGGGCTCAACTTTTATATGAGGTGGCCAATAAGACTAATGATGCTGCCGGAGACGGAACAACGACGGCTACGGTGTTAGCGCAATCGATTATCGAACTTGGTGTGAAAGCGGTTGAACGGGGAGCAAATCCGGTTTTTTTAAAGGAAGGTATTGATTGGTGTGCTCGGGAAGTGGTCGACCGATTAAAATGTAAATCACGCCCGGTGGCAACCGACACAGAAATTGAAAATATCGCCACTGTTTCTTCCGATAATCAGGAAATCGGAAAAATAATTGCCAGGGCGATTGAGAAAATCGGTCGCGATGGTGTGATAAAAGTTGATGAATCGGCTTCGTTTGAAACTGAGCTGGAGATTGTTGAGGGAATGCAGTACGATAAAGGTTTTATTTCTCCCTATATGGTTAGCGATCGTGAACGTATGACTGTCGAGATGGAAGATGTCTATTTTTTGATTACCGATCAAAAAATAACCACAATTCAGGAAATTCTTCCGATTTTAGAAGGGATGATAAAACTTAATAAACCGTTGTTAATTATTGCCGATGAAATTGAAAATGAAGTTACAAGTACTTTGGTTGTTAATAAACTTCGGGGAACCCTTAATGCCGTTGCCACCCATGCCCCCGGTTTCGGTATTCAACAAAAAGAGATTCTTCAGGATATTGCCATTTTAACAAACGCCGTTTTTTGTTCAAAGGATTTGGGAATGAATTTAAGCGAGATGACCATTAGTCAGCTTGGCCGAGCTGCCAAAGTTACGGTTGCTAAGGATTCCACAACGATTATTTCCGAAAACAAGAAAACGGAGGCGGTTCGCAAACGGATTTCGGAAATTGAAGCACAAATTCACCGGGCCGCCAATGATTATGAAATCTCCCGCTATCGGGAGCGGCTCAGTAAACTAACCGGCGGCATTGCCTTAATTAAAGTGGGGGCGGCCACCGATACGGAATTAAAACATAAAAAGTTGAAAATTGAAGATGCCGTTAACGCCACCAAGGCGGCAGTTGAAGAAGGTATCATTATTGGGGGCGGGGCAGCGTTTGCCGAGATTTATCATCAACTCAAACCGACTTTAAAAGCAGAAATTACCGATGTTCAGTACGGAATTAATATTGTTTTGGAATCCTTATTAATGCCGGCATATTGGATATGCGAAAACGCCGGTTTTGACGGCGAAAAAATTTTATCAATGTACAAAGATGTATATCAGAATCACGGATTTGATGCGAAAGCGGGTCGGTGGGTAAATATGTTTGATGCCGGTATAATCGATCCGACCAAGGTTGCAAGATGCGCCATAACGAATGCCGCTTCCGTCGCATCTTTATTTATTACTACCGAAGCACTGGTAGTTAAAAAGAAAGAGGAAAGGAAACTTCCCGACCTTTATTAAAATTCAGTGTATGTAAAAAGGGCCTTATTGTTTACAAAAAGCCCTTTTTTTACGATAGACAGTTGTATTGACTAAAGTTTTTAGGGCTTTAGTCATTATGCTAATTAGGACCATAGAATACAGATACATGATGTATTAACCTATTTGTTGCTTAAATTATATAAGCAGAAGAAACAATCCAAAAAAGCAAAGAATATATGAGATCTTTATTTCCACATCCTTATGGGGGGAAAAGGGTATAAACAGTAAAGGTTAGGCTTATGAAAAATTGAAGAGTATTTCGAATCGCAAAATCCGACTTGAAAGCACGACCGGTTTTTAATATCAATCATTTTATTCATAAAGTAGATTTTTTATCGCATTTTTAAATATTTTTGCTATTTTCTTAATAAATCTTGACTTTCATCTTATATATTATATATAATATATAAGATGAAATGAATTTTTTATATGAGTACTATCTATTTTTCTGGTCGGCTACCGCCAAAAACGCAATTATATCTTCTGGGCAATTATCTTTATGTTATATATAACTGACATCAACAAAATATAAATTTATAGTTTTCCGACTTTTATCACCAATTACAGCTATGGGGTTAGTTCATCTTTTTACAACTTTAGAATTCGGAAGAGAACTTAAATGTTTATAGTAAAACAATTAATTTTTCCATTTTTACATATATTGGCAGGCTTATTTTTCCATGTCAACAACTCCCAATCATTGATATTATTAGAAAAAATTCCTATAAATATCTCATTATCATACCGTATGTTTAGGGAAAGAACAATTGGTTTTGTATTTTTAGATATATTAGCAGGCCTGTTTATTTAATGGATTCCTTATTTTGTTTGACTCTTTGAAAGGGTAACAATCGTATTACCTTTGGCATTAAGACGCAAGTACCGTACCCGTAATTTTCCAGTTTGTTTTTTTTCACTAAACCATAATGTGGTATAGCACTTCAATTACAGCTATTAATTGTAAAAGATTAATAGTTGCCCTAACAAAGCGGACCAAAGAAGATAATTCTTTGTTTTGGTGAAGAAAACACTAAAAAAATTTAGAATTCAAAATATAATTAATAAACACAACGGTGTTTTGACACTGCAATTATATTATGTCAAAAAATGACGGTTTTCACCAGATGGTATTTCCGTCATTTTTTAGCATAAAGCCCCTATTCATTATGTACGCCGGATATGTTTAAGCGCTAGAGAGTGAAAAAGCCGCTTATACGGCAAACTGCTAACAGAGTGCTAGCTAAAGACAAGGCGTTTACCACGAGATAAGAGCGGATATATCATATTGAATATGGTTGAAAAAAGCTTAACAATTATAAATTATATTCTGAGCGAATAAAATCAACAACATCTTTTACCGTCTCTTCAAAAGGTCTTAATTGCCAACCAAGTTGACTGATGGCTTTTTGATTGGAGAAATTAGGATTGCTTCTTAAAACCTTGATAGAATAGGTACTCATAAGCATTTTCTTTTTATTAATAATATAATAAAGTTCCGCAAATTTACTCATTATTAATATAAAATAATAATTGATTGCTTTTTTAATGGGTTTTTTATGGGTATAGGCCGCAATTAAGTCTAAATATTTTTTGATGGTTTTGACATAACCCGATAAGATATAATTTTCATGTTTAATTCCATTTTCCAATGCAAGGACAATTCCTTTAGAAACATCTTTTACGTCTACAAAGTTATAACCGCCTTTGATATAAACAGGCAGTTTACTTCTTAAATAACTTTTTACAACCTCTCCCATGTATGAGCCTTTATAATCATGAGCACCAATTACCCCGGATAACATCACAACAACCAAATCAAGGTTATGATCTTTAGCATAATCAAAAGCGCTTTGAGTGGCAATGGCTTTGGATTTGGCGTAATTGCCTTTTACCTTTTTCGGATCGAAATAATCAATTTCGGTCATTGTTTGATCGTTTTTAATTTCCGGAATGGCATGCACACTTGAAGTATAGACGACTCTTTTAACATTACTAAATAAAGCCGCTTTCATAACGTTCAAGGTACCATTAATATTAACATTGTACAAGTTTTTTTTATTACCGCTGCCAATATCGATTAAACCCGCCGTATGAATAATATAGTCCATCTCTCTAAATAAATACTTGAGCCCCGCTAAATCCAAAATATTACCGTATACTATATGGCAGTCATTTTTAATATAATCAATCCGATCAAACGGCAAAACCAGGCCGTATACCTGATATCCTTGTTTATTTAATTCCTTAATCAAAACATTTCCAACATGTCCGGTCGCGCCGGTAACCATTACTTTTTTCATAATTGCACTTCTTTCAGTGTATATTTGATTATTTTTATTATATCACTAATATATGTTAATTGGCAAGATTCTATTAAGAAAAATTAGTTTCTGCGGCCGTAACGGCAGTATAAAAGGCAGTGTAAAAGGTAGTGTAAAATATTAACTTGTAAATTGGTTTAAAATTATATATAATTTAATTGTCTAGAATCCCTCTTCCGGCAATAAACTTTGCAAAAACCGAAAAGACATTTATATATATATCTTCTAGGAAGAGATTTGTTTTAAAAATCGGGGAAACAAATTAGTCTTATACAAAGCTGTGAAATTAATAACAGAATATTTTATGTTTTATTCCAATGTTGTTATTAATAGGATTCAAGCAAAATAATATTGCTGAATTTAAATAATTTATATTTATAAAGGATATTGAATCGGGTTGCTTTCCCGGTTCTTTTGGATGCCGGTTGATAATTATTTTAAGGTTCACTTCTGTTTATTATTGAAATATAATCGTTTTGTGATAAAATAAAACTAATTAATAAGGATGTGGAATTAGTGACAAAAAAAGAGCAAACACTTTTTGAAAAAATAAAACGGTTATTGAAGCGCTTCCTTGATTATTTGATCAAGACGATGAACGGCATGGCTTTGGGTTTATTCTCAACTTTAATTATCGGAACGATTATTCAAACGATTGGTACTCAATTGGGAATAACGGAAATTGTTGTGTTAGCGAAAATATTAAAAATGTTGACCGGTATCGGGATCGGGATTGGGATTGGTCGGAGTTTGAAACTTGAAGGCTTGCGTTTGATTGCTGCCGGTGTGGCCGGCGGCATCGGCGGTTTGCCCTATTTTAAAGAAGGCATATTGGTTGAAGAAATTGCTTTTTTTGGTGCTCCCGGTGACCCGGTCGTTATCTATCTTTGTGTTATTTTTTCGATTGAAATCCTTAATTTGATTTTAAGAAAAACAACACCGATTGATATTATCTTGATACCGCTGAGTTCCGCCTTGCTGGCTTTCGCTATATTTTATTTTATCAGTCGTCCGGTATCTTCCGTAATGGCGGCGATTGGTAAATTTATTGTTTGGGCGACTGAAGTCCAGCCTTTCTTTATGGGAATTATTATTGCTGTCGTTATGGGCATGGCTTTGACGGCACCGATCTCCTCAGCAGCGATTGCTGTTTCGATTGGGTTGGGCGGTTTAGCCGGCGGCGCAGCCGTTGTCGGATGTTCGGTACAAATGCTGGGTTTTGCTGTTATGTCGCGCAAAGATAATAATATCGGTACGATTATTTCGGTTGGCATCGGCACATCAATGTTGCAGTTTAAAAACATTTTAAGAAAACCAATCATTTGGTTACCGCCAATTATTGTTAGTGCTATTTTAGGCCCTCTTTCAACAATCGTATTTAAAACTTTATGCGATCCTTCCGGCAGTGGAATGGGGACTTCGGGTTTGGTTGGTCAGTTCGGAACCTTTGCCGCTATGGGTAATTCCCAATCATTTTGGTTTAGTGTTCTGATTTTGCAGATTGGCTTACCGTTGGTTTTGGTTTATATTTTTGATATTATTTTTCGAAAAGCCGGTTGGATTCAACCCGGTGACTTAAAAATATAAATGTAAAAAAATTGACATTCAGCAATTACTGTGTTAAAATAAAATAGAAGAAAAAGGATTAAACAGGAGGTGTATTATGCCTACCAAAACATTTTTAAATCTTCCTAAGGAAAAAAAATTGAGAATATTGCGCGCGGCAAAAAAAGAATTTTCCCGGGTGCCTTTAGATAAAGCTGTTATTGCCAACATCGTAAAGGAAGCGGATATTCCCCGTGGCAGTTTTTATCAATATTTTGAGAATGTAGAGGATTTATTTGTTTACTTAATACATTATATGTACGGCATTGATAAGAAAAAGTTTATAAAATATTTGAAAGAAGCCGATAATGACGTTTATGAGGCTTTGAAGCTAAAATTTTCTCATACAATCGATAAGTTAACGATTGAAGAAAACCGCCAATTTCGTTTGAATATTATGTCGGCCATTTTCAATGAAAAATCGACATATGATATTGTTGTTCCTAAGATTATGGAACCGGGTACGGAAGTCGATTTGGCATATTTCCCGCTTGAAGTGCAGAAATCAAAGAATTCGCAAAGTTTACTTAACATTATTAAAATGATTGGCAAAACATGCTTGGAGAAATATCTTATTAAAGCGGCAAGCGAAGAAGAAATTAAAAATAATTATAATGATTATATTGATTTTGTTAAGTTCAGTTTCAATAAGCAATAAAATATTAAGATTCAATTTGGTGACTCATATTGAGGATTAAAAGGGAATACGGTTTGAATCCGTAACAGCCCCCGCTACTGTATTGAACTAATGAATTTAAGATACCACTGGGCAACCGGGAAGGTTAAATTCGGGTTTGATGTTCTAAGTCAGGAGACCTGCCATTTATTGAAAAGAAACACATTTCGGTGGGAAATGATCGTTTGTTGTTGATACGTCTTTATGCCACGATTATGTGGCATTTTTTCTTTATCAGATTAGGAGTAATGTTTATGAGCGACTTTTCATGTCATCACCCATTATCTTTATTCAGTTATTTCACGGTTGTTATTATTGCGACATTATTGATACCGCATCCGATAATACTGTTATTATCCGGTTTTTTTTCTTGCTTTTATGCAGTATACAAACAACCGGCAAAAACAGTTTGGTCAACTGTTATTTTTGTTTTGCCAGTTATGCTTTTTATTACCTTAACCAATGCGGTTTTTGCCAACCAAGGGGAAACAGTATTATTTACAATTGGTAAAATAAACGTAACCCTTGAAGAAATCTATTATGGCGCGAGTTTGTCGATAATGTTTATCAGTGTGCTTTACTGGTTTCGCTTTATGAATAATATATTTTCAAATGATAAATTTTTATATATTTTTAGTAAAA
>JALOBF010000067.1 GCA_023228385.1 Bacilli bacterium | reverse complement strand
AAAACTGCTCTTCCTTATCGGCGGTTAAATAAACCATTTCATCCGTAACTAAGGGTTTCTTGGTTTTTCTTTGCTTGACTTTTAAATACGGAGTTTCAATAAATCCGTATTGGTCAACGCGCGCATAAGTGGCCAGGGAGTTGATCAAACCGATATTTTGTCCTTCCGGAGTTTCAATCGGACAAATCCGGCCATAATGCGAAACATGAACGTCACGAACTTCAAAAGTCGCCCGTTCCCGGTTTAACCCGCCGACACCCAAAGCACTGATACGACGTTTATGAGTTAACTCCGATAGGGGGTTGATTTGATCCATAAATTGTGATAATTGGCTGCTGCCAAAAAATTCACGGATTGAAGAAGTAAGGGTTCTAATATTGATTAGATTCTGCGGAATTATATTGCGCGTATCGGAAGAAGTCGACATCCGGTCGCGAACATTTTTTTCCATCTTCGCCAGACCGATTCGAAATTGATTTTGGAGTAGTTCGCCGATTAAGCGTAAACGGCGGTTCCCTAAATGATCAATATCGTCAACTTTGCCGATATTGTAATGAAGATTAATATAATAACCGATTGCCGCAAAAATATCCGATAAAGTAACATGATTGGCCGTTTCCCGCTGATCATTACCGATTAATTTAACGGTTTCTTTTATCCCGTGATGGTTTTCATAATCAATTTCCAATATTTCCAGCACAACCGAATTTCCGATTAACATTTGTTCATATTCGTTTTTAATCCGAAACAAATCCCGGTTTTCATTTAGAAAATTCCATACTTCCTTGCTTATCTTTTTTCCGGCCGCAAAAATGACCTCTCCGGTTGCCGGGTCAACAATATCATTAACAAAGGCGCATTTATCAAAACCAATATCTTTGATTCGGCATAAAACATCAAGTTTTTTATTTACTTTATATCTTCCGACATTGGCAAGGTCATAACGCCGGGTATCAAATAAACGATTGCATAGATAATTTCTTGCCCCTTCCGGGGTTGCTTTTTCACCGGGGCGCATTTTTTCATATAATTGTTCCAAAGCATCATCGGAACCAAAAGATTCGTCTTTATCAAAAGTATTTCTAATAAATTCACCGTTACCGTATAACTCGATAATTTCCCGGTTGGAGTTTAACCCGATGGCCCGAAGAAAAGTCGTTAACGGAATTTTTTTCGAACGGTCGAGTTTTGCATACCAAATATCCTTACTTCCAATTTCAAGTTCAATCCAAGCACCGCGGGTCGGAATGATTTGCCCGTAATATTGTAATTGCCCTTGTTTTAACTGGGTAGAATAAAAGACACCGGCCGAACGAATAATTTGCGAGACGATAACTCTTTCTGCACCGTTAATTACAAAAGTACCCCAAGAAGTCATAATCGGAAAGTCGCCTAAAAAGATTTTTTGTTCCTTGATTTCCCCGGTTTCTTTATTAACCAATTGCACATCAACTTTTAACGATGATGCGAAACTAACGTCATTTTTCTTTGCTTCTACGACCGAGTATTTCGGTTCTTCAAAATCATATTCACCAAAATATAATTCTAGTTTTTCCCCATGGTCACGAATCGGCGAGATTTCACGAAACAAATCGCTTAATCCATCCTTCATAAACCATTCAAAAGATTTTATTTGCACTTCAATTAAATTGGGGAGTTCAACATTAGTCCTTACTCGAGAATAATTTCTGCGAACCCGATTTTTCCCGTAGGTTACGTTTTTCCAATTCAAATGATTTCCACCTCACATTTTAAAGAAAAAAATTGCAAAAGCACATGATATCGCATTTTATTATAATAACACATTTATGTCAAAAAGTCAAATAGTTTTATAGAGAATCTTACAAAGCTTTTTTTACATAAAATACATAATATCCCTTACTGACAACAACGATTTCCATAATTCCGAATAATTCTGCCATTTTTTTTATTAAAGATTTTGCTCCCTGTTGTTTGCGAACTACGGCCCACAAATAACCTCCGGGAAAAAGGCGGTTATATCCTTGATTAAAAATACGGTAAACCGTTGCCTTTCCCGCCCGAATCGGCGGATTGGTAATGATAACATCAAATAACCCATCGGCATTTTCATATAAATTACCGATATATATATTAACGTTATTTAAATTTAAAACCGAAGCGTTATGCTGGGTTAAATTAACCGCCCGCATATTAATATCGGTTAATTCCACTTGAAAATCGGGATAAGCCTTAGCTATGGCGAGCCCGATAATACCGTAACCGCAACCGATATCCAAAATGCGGACCGAACTTTTAGAAGGCGGGGTAAAAGCCTGCAACAATAAATGCGTGCCGTAATCAATCCGGCTTTTTGAAAAAACACCGTAATCGGAAAGAAAGGTCAATCGATGATTTTGGTAATTATATTCGATTGTCCATGCGGCGCTTTTTAAGTCGGGATCGTTCGTAAAATAATGTTTCATCTTTATTCCTCGAGTTTAGTCTTTTGTTGATATAAAGTAAAAATTAAAATACCGATACCGCCGGCAACCATTACAATACTTAATATTAGTGACGGCGGCAAATTAAAGAGTAAACCGCGCCGGTCGCCGCGAAAATATTTTTCCAAAATAAAACGAAAAATTCCGTACCCGATTAAATAAGATGAAAATTTATAATCCTTTACTTTCGGCACATACACAAGAACAAAAAAGAAGACAATAAGAAAGAAAACTTCATAAAGTTGAGTCGGATGAACCGGTACACGAAGCCCGTCTATATAAGCATTGGTCCCGGCAGGAAAATAAATACCGAAAATACTGTTGGTCGGTCGGCCGTAACAACAACCGGCGGTAAAGCAACCAAGGCGGCCGCAGGCATGGGCCAAAACAACACCCGGGATAATAATATTTAATATCTTAACAATATTTTTTCTTTCCTCGCGATAAAAGCAATACACCAAAATAACAAAAACCACGATTCCGCCGATAAAGCCGCCGATATAAGTAATGGTTTCAAATTTAAAAATACCGGTTTGGAAATAATGAAAAACGGCATCAAAAAATAAAGCCGAAAAATAAGCGGCAACCAACGATATCGTTATAAAGAGTAAAAACTTATTGGTGGCAACCCGGGAATAACCGTTTTTCTTCTCAAAAGCATAAATCACATATTCGATAAGTACAATAATACCGATCCCAAGTAATACAGTATAAAGATTAAGATTGATTTTATCTAAAAAATCATTAATTTTTACAATAAAATCCGGATATTTCATATCATTCTCCTGCTCTCCGATATAGTTTGGTCCATTCATAGATTTTTTTTGCTAAAACATTGTTTATATCATTACTTTTTAAACGCCATAACCAATTACCGCCCAAAGTCGCCGGGGTGTTAAATCGGGCCTCACTCCCAAGTTCAAGATAGTCCGGCATCGGAATAATTACAATCTCACATACGGAAGCAAGGGCTGCTTTTATAAATTTCTCAACCTCTTCGCCCGAATCGCCAATACCTAAATAGCGATATACAAAATCTAAATCACCTTGAGATATAGTTTTAAACCAGGCTTTTGTTGGAAGATTATCATGGGTTCCGGTATAACAAACTGCCTTTTTAATATGATTATGCGGTAAATATTCACTGTCTTCCTGATGATTAAAGGCAAATTGCAAAACCTTCATCCCCATATAGCCGGTCTCATCGCGTAATTTGTAGACCGCATCGGTTAAAAATCCCAAATCTTCGGCGATGATGTTCAATTCACCCAATTTTTGCTGTATTTTTCGGAAAAATCCGATCCCCGGGCCTTTAATCCACGTCCCGTTACGGGCATTCGCAGCCGGAAAAGGGATGGCATAGTATGCTTCAAAACCGCGAAAATGATCGATCCGCAAATAATTATATAAATTAAAAGCATGGCGAATTCGTTCTATCCACCAAGAATAACCCTCCTCAGCCATTAAAGTATAATTGTAGAGCGGATTACCCCAGAGTTGCCCATCCGGACTAAAGGCATCGGGGGGACAGCCGGCAACGGCCAACGGCGTAAGAGTACCGTCAAGTTGCCAATTTAGGGGATTCGACCAAACGTCACTGGAATCATAAGCAACATATATCGGTAAATCACCGATAATTTTTACTTTTTTACAATTAGCATATGCTTTTAACTGGTGCCATTGTTTGAAAAAACAATACTGAACAAAACGCCAAAACCCTAGTTCATCTTGATTTTCTTCAAGAAACGAAATAAACTTCCGACCTTGACGGAATCTATATTCCGTATCCCATTTATCCCACGATGCTTCCGGCATTGTTTTTTTTATTGCCATAAATAATGCATAATCATCCAGCCAAAATTTATTTTCAATAATAAAACAATTATAATCATAACTTACGGTAAAACGGTTGTAAGCTTTTCTCAAAACCGAAAAACGATTTTGGTATTGATAAAGATAGTCGATATTTCCTTCCGGTGATGCCATCTGGCGGTAATCTTCGAATACAAGCAAGCCTTCTTCTTGCATTAATTCAAAATCAATAAAATAAGGATTACCGGCAAACACGGAAAAAGTCTGATATGGAGAATCTCCGAATGAAGTCGGTCCTAACGGTAGAACCTGCCACAACCGCTGACCGGCCGCTGATAAAAAGTCAATAAATTTATACGCTTCTTTACCTAAAGTACCGATTCCATACAAATCGTTTAAAGAACTAACCGGCAACAATATCCCACTTTCGCGCATTATTCCTCCAGAACAAACTAAATATAGTATATACGATAGTTGGAAAAATAAACCATGATTTTTAAAAAAGTCTAGTTGAAAGCAACTAGACCTCTTCTTTTACCAGTTGATAAGCAAAAATTTAATTTCGTCTTTGTCTTTCAGCGGAATTTCAGCGATACCAACTAGCGAATAATTACCGTTAACCTCTATTTTCCAATAAGTCTCGGAATAATCTTTAGCACTAATCCCACACATTTTAATAATATAAAATCCATAGGACTGCTCCTCACCGTCTAATTGAATTTCATCATGAGCTTGTAATAAACCCAACAAGGTGTTATCCTCATAAAAATCAATCAGATTGTTAAACACCTCTTCTTTTTCATAATTCACAACAATTACCCTTATTGTCCCGCTTGGTTCGTTTTTTTCGGGACCACAACCGACAACACCAAACAACAACAAAAACAAAATTAAAAGCAAAGATAACTTCCTTTTCATTTTTACATTCCTTTCTTTTTTTTTATGATGAAAATAGGAAATATAAAAATGAAATATATTGCCTATTCTCATACCCAGGAGAAATTGTTTTTGTATTTGGTAAGTCTTCCGGCTCAGCTTCATTTTACTTTCAGACCTTCCCGCCTTTCGGCAGTGGTTTTCTGATTTCATCAGCTTTACGGCTGCTGGGACAGCTTAGGTATCTCACCTAATTCCTTGTTATGCTTACGCACCAAATACTATTAATTTCATTGTCTATTATAATGAAAATTATTAAAAATGTCAATGGTAAATCATTTTAAATGAAAACAAATTATTATTATCGGTTTTTAAAGCAGCATTTAATTAAAAAACCAAGATTGATCCTCGGTAAAACCGACAACCAATTTTGGTTTTTATGCTTAAATCATAATTACTTTAACTCGACGGTTGCGCCCGCTTCTTCCAATTTTGCTTTATAAGCATTGGCTTCATCAACGGAAACACCTTCTTTAATTGCATTCGGAGCGGCATCAACCAACTCTTTTGCCTCTTTAAGCGGTAATCCGGTTAATTCGCGAACAGCTTTGATTACGGCAATTTTGTTGGCGCCAAAGCTTACTAACATCACATTATAAGTAGATGGTCCTTCTTCTTCTTTCGCTTCGTCGGAAACAGGAGCAGCGACAACGGCGGCGGCCGTAACGCCAAACTCTTGTTCGATTGCTTTTACCAATTCATTCAGTTCCAAAACTGTCATTTCTTTTAATTGTTCAATAAACTCCTGTACATTTAATTTTGCCATTTTATAATCCTCCTTGTTTTAAGCTTCTTGTTTTTCGGCTACAGCTTTAACCGCAACCGCAAGTTTGCGGATGGGGGCTTGTAGTACACTCAACAGCATTGATAACATACCGTCTTTATTCGGTAATTTCGCCAATACTTTCAAATCATCTTCATTTGTGATTTTTCCTTCGATAACACCTAATTTAACTTTTAATTTTTTATTTGTTTTTAAAAAATCATAAATGATTCTTGAAGTATTGGTTGCGTCTTTTGATAATGCCACGGCATTCGGACCGACCAACACTTCATCCAGGCCTTCATATCCAACCTTTTTAACCGCACGACGTAAAATATTGTTTTTAATAACATGCATTTCGCAACCTTCGCTGTATAAAATATTACGAAGGTTCGAAACTTCAGCAACCGTTAAGCCTAAATAATCAATAAACACCAAAGATTTACTTTCTTGGAATTTATCGGCGAGCAAATCAACTTTTTCGGCTTTTTTCTTAATCGTTGCCTCTTTCATTTTTTCACCTCCATCGAAAAAATAAAACCTCTTTTTGCCGCGACGCAAAAAGAGGGATGAAAATCCATCTTAACACCTCGGTAGGAAATTAAGCTGATCATCAGCTCCTACTGTCTTCGGCAAATAATTCTTACTATTTTATTATTGTATGAGTTGTTTATACAATCGATTCGGGGGCAATTTTAATGCCCGGGCCCATCGATGTTGAAATTACGATGTTTTTAATATATATGCCTTTAACCGTTTGCGGCCGCAGACGAACTAATGTTTGAAAAACGGTTCGAATATTTTCTGCCAGTTTTACCGGTTCAAAACTCACCTTGCCGACTATCAGCGGAATATTTCCGTTTTTATCAACCCGGTATGTAACCTTTCCGGCTTTAATTTCCTTGACTGCTTTCTCAATATCCATAGTAACGGTACCGGTTTTCGCATTAGGCATTAAACCTTTGGGACCGAGGATTTTACCTAATTTACCTAACTCGCCCATCATGTCCGGGGTCGCAACAATAACGTCGAAATCAAACCAACCTTCTTTGATTTTATCCAGATATTCGACATCGCCGACATAATCGGCACCGGCGGCTTCGGCTTCTTTTTGTTTTGCCGTTTTTGTTAGAACAAGAACTTTCATCGTTTTTCCCGAACCGTGCGGCAAAACGATCGCTCCGCGCAGGTTTTGATCAGCTTTTCGAGAATCGAGATTCATCCGGAAAACAATCTCAACCGTCGCATCAAAATTGGCGATATTAGTTTTTTTAGCCAGTTCGACCGCTTCGTTTAAAGGATAGCGTTTGGTCCGGTCGACCAAACTCATCGCTTCTTGATATTTACGGCTTCTTTTAGCCATTTTAATCCCTCCTTAAATGTGGTTTATCGGAAATTCCTCCCACAGTTTAAGTTGTGTAAACAACTTATTTGTCAGCGAAACTTCGCATTTAATCTTTTATTACAATTCCCATGTTTCTGGCGGTACCTTCGATGATCTTCATCGCGGCTTCAACCGTATAGGCATTTAAATCCGGCAACTTGGTTTCGGCAATTTCCTTTACTTTATCTCTTGAAATCGTCGCAACCTTTGTTTTCAAGGAATTTGATGAACCGCTGCTGATTCCGGCTGCTTTTTTCAACAAATCAGCGGCCGGAGGCGTTTTGGTGATAAATGTAAACGAACGATCCTCATAAACCGTTATTATCGCCGGTACAACATTCCCGATCATATCCTTTGTTTTTTCATTAAACTGCATACAGAATTGTTGGATATTGATTCCGGTTTGGCCTAAAGTCGGTCCGACCGGCGGGGCCGGAGTAGCTTTGCCAGCTGGAAGCTGTAATTTTACAACTTTCGATACTCTTTTTTTTACTGCCACGAGACACACCTCCTTTTTGTCCGTGAGTGGTAATATTGAGCGTAAACTCTCCCACTAATAAAATAGTATTTCAATTATTGCACGCTTATTAATTTTACATCATTAACCACAGAAAGTCAATTGTTTTTTTTAAGAT
>JALOBF010000066.1 GCA_023228385.1 Bacilli bacterium | reverse complement strand
ATTGGTTACTTTCGGATTGGCTGAAAAGATATCTTTGATTTGCGAAACCGTTATCGGCAGTTGGTCAATAATTTTTTCATATAAATGAATATGTTCGGCCATATGGAGAAGTTTGACATCATCATCGCTGCAGACAAGGAAGGCCATCGGTGTCAATGTCAACGTTCCTCCGGTCGCACCGCCAAATGGATAATTACGTTCTTCTGCTGCTTTTACATTTTTTTGCTCACAACCGCCGGTTGCAAAAGCACACTTTACTTTTGATATAGGAATAATCGAAACTTTGTCATTGAGTACAATTGCTTCACCGACAATTGTATTGACATCAATCATATCTTTAATGCAGTTTAACGAAATTTTAAATAATTCAGAAATTGGATGTTCCATATGCTTTATTTCCTTTCTTAATGAATCTGATAACTTTGGGAATGTCTTTTATATTTCTGATTAATGCAAATAATAAATATACTAAACGAATATTAAAATGACATTCAAAATTAATTTTATTGGCCGGGGCGATTTGATGATTGTAGTATTCGTTTTCGACAGCTTTAAAATATCGATGAACATAATCTTGAAAGTAGCCAAAAACAATCCAACTAAAAACAAAACCCCAAGTGTCAGAATCAAGACTGCTTGATTTTGTTTTAATGATAAAGGTCATTTTTTTAATACTGATCATTTTCGTGGTTGTGGTAATGATATTTTTAGCTTGACGATAAAGTCCGATACTGGATAAAAAACTTCGAAATGTAATGCGTTCCGGATCGCCTTTTTCCGAAAACAATCGCCTTAACAACTGGTCAAAATCCAACTTTATATCTAATATTTTAGTAAAATGAATATCGACATCGCTGTGCCGGTCATCTTTAATTGCAACAATTTTTATAGGCATAATTAAAATAATGACGATTATTGTCAAAACATATATCATATTAGTATTTTAAACCTTTTTAATACTTTAAACCACAGAATTAATTTCCATTAGCATAAAACAAATCATTAATAAGTCTTTTTATTTATGTTATAATATACATAAATAATCAAGTACCATTTAGTAAAAATCATATTATTTTTTAGAGGGTTGCAATGAACAAACTTATCATCAGATTAATTAAGTTTTATCAAAAAACGGCCGTTTCCCGACCAAAAAGATGTAAATACCATCCAACTTGTTCGAATTATTGTTTAGAGTCTTTTGAAAAATTCGATTTTTTTACCGCATTTACCCTCTCGATATGGCGTATCATCCGATGCAATCCCATCGCAAAAGGGGGGTATGACCCTGTCCCCCCTAATAGTATTGAAAAGTTATTTAAAGACGATTATAAATAATTATTGACAAAGCGGCGAAGCGATGCCCAAATTGCTTTGAAAAAGCCGCCTATTTTCTTAAGCCACCCCGTTTTTACTGCTGGCGGCAATGCTTCTTTGGCATTAACGGTAATTTCCAATTTATGATATTCATCATCGGCCTTAAATACTACCCCATAAATTCCCGGGGTTTTTTCATTTCCTGAATATTCATCATTAATGATTTCAATAACACCGCAAATGTTATTTTTCCCCAAAGCCTCTAACTGCGTGATAAGGTCGCGTAACATAATGCCGCCTTCTTCTATATTTACGGTGATTTTATTAATGTCAATCATAAAGACCGGAGCAGTTGCATCATAAACTTCAACGGAAACTGTTAAAGTAGTAGTATTGCCCTCATAATCGCTGACCGAAAGAGTGATTGTATGGGTTCCGACTCGATTGGGATGTAGCGAATAATTATCAGCGGTTACTTCAATCATATCGGTAATATTGCCATCTATATTATCTTCTGCCCGATATTGCAATACAATCTGAGAAAGTGACATCATGGTATTGTTCGGTTTAGTAATAACAGCCGGACCCGAAATAACCGGTGCCGTTCGGTCCTTGACGTCAATATTAATCGTGTGAACACCGATATTTCCTGATGAATCGTTAACTTGAAATTCAACTTGATAAATTCCTTTATTATTGTGATTTTCAAGATATCCGTTACTTGTTACTTCAATATCACTGGTTAAAAGCCCATCATAATCATCATAAGCAGAAAGTTTACTTAGCAAATATTCTTCCGTTAATATTTGATTAGGTTCAGTTTCCAATACATCAGGACCAGAAATAATCGGAACATCCCAATCCCGAACAGCAATATTAATTATAAAGGCAGCAACATTGCCACTTGTATCACTAACCGAAAAACCAACCGGATAAGTGCCGATAATACCGGAATTTACCGTATAGTCATCCTCGCTTATAATGATTCGATCGGTAACATCGCCATCAACATCATCAAAAGCATATAAACTTTTTTTTAATTCCTCAACGGAAATATTATCACTGTAACTGGTATAATAATAGGCTTCTTCATAATTAATTAAAGGATATAAATTATTCGGCCCCTGATAGGTTGAGTCCCCACCCGGCATTATTTCTCCTTCAAAAAATATAAAATATGTATCAATCGAGAAAGCACTGATTTCTTTAGGGTTCGGACAATTAATTTCAATGAAAATATCGATAAAATGTCCTGATGGCGGTGTTTCAAAAAGAATTGAAATAATATTTCCAAAAAGAGTGTCGTATTCATACACCGGAGTTAATTCCAAATCTTCGCCGTCGTAATTATAAAATTGGAATTCAAATCGTCCTATTTGCAATAAATCGCTGAATTGAGAGGCTAAACAATAAGTAGTTGCCGGCTTAATCCGAAACTTATTTTTTGAAGAAGCGGAAAAAACATTATTGACCGGGCTTGCATTAAAATTTTCGGGATCCAAATAATTGACTCCGGCCGGATAATAACTGTTATTATCATTAACGGCCTTAAGATTAATAACCGATTTTGGTACTAATAATACACCCAATAAAATAAATAAGATCTTTAAAGTTTTTTTAAACATGATTTTTTCTCCTTGATTGTTATCAATTCAAAAAATCAATGCACGCCAAAACAATTATAACACAATAAACGCAACGAAAAAAGCATTAAAAATATCTTTCAAATCATAAAAAAAAGACCTTTTATTCCAGGTCATTTATTATATTTTTAATAATATTTTGCAATTTACTATAATTTTTCTCGATTTCTTCTACTAATTTAAACTGAGCGCGGGCGCGAACCAAATTATGTTTCGGATAACTAATACTAAAATATGTATTCCCTTTAAAATAATCAGTTAAAAAGCGCATTCCGCATTCAAGGGTAATAAGGCGGGCCCCTTCAACCAAATGATCAATTTCTTTTTGATTCAATAAACGATGAGTTTCTTCTAAAAAACCGCGGCTGAAAAGTTCAAATAAACTAACATCAAGCTGCACCCTCGATAAATCGGGTTCATCTTCCACTGCGGTTGATGCTCCAACCCGAATAGCATCACCAAAATCATAAAGGACCGAACCCGGCATCACCGTATCCAAATCAATAACACAAATCGCCTTATTGGTGTTTTCATCAATCATAATATTGTTTAATTTGGTATCGTTATGAGTTACACGTTCGGGAATTTCGTTTTTATCTAACATATCGGTAATAACATTCATTATGTTTTTACGATCAAAAACGAATTTCACCTCGTTAAAGGTATTAAGTCCCACGTTATCAGGATCAATGTAAGTCGCTTCCACAAAATTTTTAAATCGAACCGGGGTATTATGGAAATCAGGAATAGTAATATGCAATTTTCCAATTGGGAATTCATTTAATTGCTTTTGGAAAACGCCAACCGCTTTGCCTACTTCATAAAACAATTCCGGTTTTTCAATAATTTCATATGTTCTTGCGCCAAAAACATAACGATAACAACGCCAATAATAATCATCAACAATGGCATAAGTTTTTTTATTAATAGTAGGGATAATTTCTAAAGCGGCACGAGATGGATCTTTCCCCTCATTTTTCACTTGATTACGAATATGTTTTGTAACCAATTCTATATTTCTCATAACTTCTTTAGGCTTTTTAAATACGTCATGATTAATTCTTTGTAATATAAATCTTTCTCCGTGTCCAGTCACAACCAAATATGTTTTATTAATATGACCATGCCCAAAAGGATTAATACTTTTGATTTCATTCCCAAACGAATATTGGCGAAATATTTTTTGCATTATATTCCTCTCTGTTTTTCCCGTGTTTCAGTAAATAATATTTTATCATATAATATAAATTAATACAACCTTATTATTTTTAACAAGATTATCCCGACAATTATGCCAATTATTGTTATAAAAGCACTGTTTTTATCCTTTAGTTCCTGATTTGCTTTCGGTATAAGCTCGCCAAAAACAATATATAACATTGCGCCGCCGGCCGATGCCAAACAAAAAGCAAGACCGAAGTCAGATAATCGGCCAACCCATAATCCGAATAAAGTCCCCAGTATCGTTGAAATTCCTGATATAATCGTCAGAAAAAATACTTTGGTTTTTTTAATATGACCAGCGACAAGAGGAGCGGCAATGGCCATGCCTTCGGGGATATCATGAAGAGTAATCATGAAGGCGACAAGTAAACCGGATTCAAAATCAACGGCCCCCGAACTGCCAATTGCCATACCTTCGGGAAAGTTATGCAAAGCCATAGCAATCATTAAAACAATCCCCACTTTAAATAGTGCTGATTTATTTTGATTCTGAACATTATCTTTGGTACTAATTAATTCCGAAATCAAAGCAACAAAAAAAATACCGATAAACAAACTTATTGTTACGATAAAAAGATTACCGCACGCTAATGATTCCGGTAATAAGTCCAAAAAAACAATACCGATCATTAACCCGCCCGTAAAAGCCATTGTTTTACCGATTGTTTTTAAACCCCAAAAAATACCCAGAAAAGCACCTAATCCGGTTCCTAAAACAACACAGGCAATACTTAAAAATAAAATCTCTTTCATATTAATAATTATGAAAGAGCAGATTTATTTATTATATTATTTTCCGAAACAATAAGTAATAACCCTTAGGCTCCGGACATTAACCTTGGGGAAGATTTTGGTTGGCTTCGATAAAATCGAGAAAACCGTCGTTTTTTTCCAAAATTTTAAAAATGATAACTCCGACGGTTGTAACGACAACAAACTCACCAAACGCAACCCATACCATTGCTTCCCATAAAGGCATTTCTAAAAAATAATACAACTCCAACCCAATAATCACTCCGTTAAACAAAACCGGATAAAGGGCGGCAATCACAATATTTTTACTTTTTGAAATAAAAATAACCGTCAGCGCCGTTGCCAATGTTCCAAATAAAGCATCAACAATTCCGAGCGGACTAAAAATATTAGCAATAAAACATCCGATAATCAAGGCATAACTATAATCGCGACGATAAAAGCATAAAAGAAGCAAAACCTCGGATATCCGAAATTGCACCATTTCATAAGAAAAAGGATTGATTACCGTTAGTATAACGTATAAAGCGGCAATAACCGCCAATTTAGTAATACGCTTAATCGTCATATAAAAACCCCTTGTTTTATTTTTTTTATAAGATGGTTAGACAAGGAAACACCTTTTTATGTATTATACCACAAATTGTATCAAATATAAATATTTTTTACACTTATATTTATATCACAAATTGTATCAAATATAAATATTTTTTACACTTATATCCCAATTCCATATTTATCACGAATACGGCTAAAAATAGTAACCATCGGTTGATAAAAAGTCACCACAAAAATAACATTGGTAACCATATATTCCAAAGTAACCGGTAAAGCAACAGTGACGACCGCTAAATAGTGTTTCCAGATAAACTTTTTATAAATAAAATAAACCGTCGATATATCCATCAGCAAAGAAAACAAAATACCGGATAATAGACCCCAAACCGAAAGAATCAATAAATTTCGCCGTTCCTTTCTGAGGAGATATATCGGATAATCAATCCGGTCGGTCTGAACCTTTTCTTTAGGAAAAAGCATTGGTCGAAAAAATCCCGATAAAAAGCCGATTAAACCCCAAGCAGCCATTTGAAAAGCGGTCCAAGGACCATGACCCAAAAACAGATTGGAAAGCAAAGTTGTTAAAACGCCAATGATAAATCCGGTTTCCTTACCGAAAAAACCGGCGGCAAATATCAGTATGGCCGTTACCGGCGATCCCGGAAGGACGGCAAAAACAAGCCGTCCCACGACCGTAATTGCCGTTATAACCGATATTAATACAATTTCTTCGGTTTTTATCATTTTCTTTTCAAAACGATAAATAAAGGGAAAACATAAAACTAAAGCTCCTAAAACAAATAATAAATACTTTTCTTTTGCCACATATATTAAAAACCCCAAAACAACAATGATCAAGATAATAAAGAAAATAATAATATTTATTAGTAATTTTCTTTTCATTTCACGCCGTTCTCCGTTGCCAAATACACAAGATCTTCAACCGTCACCGCATTATTATAATAATCCCGCGAAATCCGAGCGGCCGCTGTCGTATAAAAACAGTTGCCGGAAAAAAAATTGTGAGGTTCACCGGCAGCAATTATCTCTCCGGCAAACAACAAGGCACAGCGATTGGAAGCAACAGCCGCAAATTCAATGTCGTGAGTAACGATAACAACGGTAATACCTTTATCTTGTAATCTTTTTAATATTGCGATCATTTCTTTTTTTTCTTTTTCATCCAGCCCTTTGGTCGGTTCGTCCAGTAAAATAACATCGGCATTGGTTATAAGCACTTTGAGCAGTCCTGCTTTCTGGCGTTCTCCTCCCGATAAATCATAGAAATTTCGATTCAAAAAGGAGTGAACCCCCAATTCTTTAGCCCAATTTACGATTGTTTTTGCGTAATCTTTAATCCCAATCATATTAAAAGTCATCATCAAATCATCAATAACCGTCGGCCCCAAAAACAAATCTTCAGGGTTTTGCGGCAGAAGCGCTATCCGATTTTTTTTCGCATGAACCTTACCGCGGTAAGGCTGATAAACTCCGGCAATAATTTTCAACAAAGTTGATTTGCCGCTGCCGTTACCGCCTAAAATGGTAATGATTTCTCCCTTTTTAATATCAAAACGCAAACCGGATAAAACATCCTCTTCCGTCCGACCATACCGAAACCATAGATCTTTCAGATAAACAATCGGCGCTTTTTCATCGGGCAAACTGACGGGAAGCAAAGAAACGGCATTATTGAAATGATATCGCAAATATTCCTGTCCTTCTTTTACCGATAAAGGACAATGACCGATGTTGCCCATAGCCCGATAAAACCGAGTCGCACTTGGTAATGCCACCTCAAGATTATCCGGTATTTTTTCGCCGGCGGCGCGCGGTGGGGCATCAATAACGATTTTCCCGGCGGTTAAAACCATTATCCGATCACAAATTGAAAAGACTTCTTCCAGTTGATGTTCAACCAAAAGAATTGTTATTCCTAATTCCTGATTGATTTTTTTTAAAATCATTAAAAATTCTTCTCGCGAAAGCGGGTCAAGCCGTGCGGTCGGCTCATCCAGCAGTAAGAGCTTAGGCTGCATGGCAATAACCGCCGCCAAATTTACTAACTGTTTTTCGCCGCCGGACAACTGATCTGTTTTTTTAAAAAACCATCGGTTGATACCAAAAAACTGAGCGGTTTCCCCCACCCTTCTTCGAATTAAATCAGCCGAAAGACCGAGATTTTCCAAACCAAAAGCAAGTTCGCTCCAAACATATTCCGTAACAATTTGGCTTTCCGGGTTTTGAAAAACATAACCGATTTCCGCAACCGTCTTTTGCTTATCAATTTGATCAAAAGACTGGCCGTTGTAATAGATATCCCCCGAAATATCGCCATAAGGGGTTAACTCTTTTTTTATTATATTTAAAAGTGTCGTTTTCCCCGTACCGGTCTTTCCGGTTAATACAACGAATTCGCCTTTTTTTATTTTAAAAGACAAGTTATCCAATACAGCGCGAACGGTATTCGGATATTTAAATGTTAAGTTGCGAATTTCAAGTTGCGCCATCTTTTTATCTCCTTTATTTCCGATATTAAAGGC
>JALOBF010000065.1 GCA_023228385.1 Bacilli bacterium | reverse complement strand
CTTATTGGAATCAGCTAAATTGGACGGTGCCGGTGAATTTACAATATATCGGAAAATTGTTATGCCGTTGGTGAAACCGGCATCAATTACATTGATAATATTAAATTTCAGAAGCTTATGGGCCGCCGAAGGGGCAGTAACGATTTTTAGCGAACAAAAAAAGATGTTAAGTTATGCTTTAAGTCAAATTGCCACGGCCGGTCCGGCGCGGCAAGGGACTTTAGCCGCCGTTAGTTTAATAATGATTACCGTTCCTATCATTATGTTTATTATATCTCAGAACCATATGATTGATACAATGGCTCATTCTGGTATGAAGTAGGAGGTAATATGAGTAAATATTATAAAATATTAATAGTTCTAAATATACTGCTTTTTAGCATTGTTGTTGCCCCGATAACAGCCGCAACCGGATATAATTACTCGCATGACGGCCGACCTATTTACTCGACAGTGGGTTTATCCGTGACACCCGACGGTATTTATACGGTAATCAGTGAGCGTTGGACCAACGAAAAGGGCGAAAAAGTCGTGTCTGAAGAGTTTACAAATCCGATGGATCTATTTATATATCCGGAAAGTGAAGAGAACGATGTTATTTATATCGTTGACTCGGCTAGTAATATCTTATATGTTTTTGATAGTGTTATGAATTTTAAACATAAGGTTTATCGTTTTGAAGTCCGACCTGAAGATTTTATTAATAATACAAAGTTATTAATGCGAGCAAAGACGAGGGACGATAGCGGTAGCAGTGCCCAATCATGGGACTTTACCAAATACCTAAAAGAAGAAAAAAGTATGGAGTTTTTGGATTTCCTTGCGGTTGCGGAAATACCTTATAAGGATAGAACCGAAGAACAAAAATTCTATATTCAATGTTATGATTTAACCGGTGTTTATCGCTCGGTTCGTCCGGCCCGCGATAACAATGGAGTTCCGATTAAAGATAATGAAGATAAGCCCGTTATGGAAGATTTGATTTATCTTTGCGATATGAAAAATAATCAGATTGTAATTGTTGATGCTGAAGATTATCATGTAGTTCAAATTGTACCGTCACCGGAAACGGTTAATTTTGCCAATAAAATATTTATGCCGAGTAGAATGGTAACGGATCGGTACGGCAGAATATATGTTATTTCAGAGGGCGTTTTTGAGGGAATTATGATGTTCTCGCCCGCTGGTGTTTTTAACAGTTATATGGGTGTCAATTATATAACATTATCTTTTTGGGATATCTTCTGGCGTCGTTTTATGACTGATGAACAAATCGCTCTTCAACAAACCACAGTTAGTACAACATTCACCAGCCTCGATATCGATAACAATCAGTTTATTTACACAACATCACGCGCAATTGGTGATACTAATGATACGCGCATGATTAAACGCCTTAATCCTGAAGGTAAAGATGTTTTAACTCGGAACGGATATCATGATCCGAAAGGTGATTTAATATATGTAAGAACCGGAGTTGATCAAAATTTGCGCGGCCCGTCTCGTTTTTCATCGATTACGGTGAATAACTATGGTGTCTATACGGTTGCCGATGAGAAATCAGGGCGCTTATTCACTTATGATGACGAAGGCAACTTATTATATATCTCTGGCGGTCGCGGTAATCAATTTCGGGATTTAAACGATCCGGTTGCCATCTGTTATCAAGGCGAAAATATTATCGCGCTTGATCGTTATAGTAAAACGGTATTGCGTTTTGTACCGACCGATATTGCGGTTGTTATCAATAAAGCGGTTAAGTATCATTATGAAGGAAACTTGGTAGCCTCATCCGAAGAATGGAAGAATGTTGTTGCGAAAAACCCGAATTATGAATATGCATATGTCGGCATCGGTAAATCTTTGTTGAATGAGAAAAGATATCAAGAAGCAATGAGCTATTTTCAAATCGGATATAATGTTAAATATTATTCAAATGCATATAAACTGTATCGGGACGAAATGGTTGCAAAATTTTTTACACCGGTATTTACAGTCGGCTTAGTATTAATTTTATCCGGTGTTGCTTATCAAACGTATCGTAATATACGTTATAAACGCAAGGATGAAGATGCCGGAGAAGGTGATGAATAGTGAACGAAACGATAGCAATTAAAAACGCCAAAGTAACATCTTTTCGGGAAAAATTAAAAAAGTTTTTTCGCTTCGTTTTTGAAGAAGGTATTAGATTTCCCGCTTATATTCTTATTCATCCTTTAAAAGGATTTGACATTTTTAAACGCGAGAAAAAAGCGAAAACATCGATTGCCCTTGCCTTTATATTTATTCTATGTATTATTCAGATATTAGAGGTCCAGTTTTCCGGTTTTATTGTAAATCAGCGTGATATTAATGAAATCAATACTCCTTTTGAAATCGCTTATATTGTAGTGCCGATTTTGTTGTTTACCGTTTCTAACTGGAGTGCAACTTCGTTTTTAGACGGAAAAGGTAAAATGAATGAGATATTTATGATGATATGTTATTCGCTCTTTCCCTTAATATTTGCGAAAATATTCAGTATCATTATCTCTAATACTATTATTCAATCAGAAGTTGGGTTGTATAACCTGATAATGGGATTGGGTTCATTTTTAACGCTATATATGATATTCTTTGGCTTGATATCCATCCATGAATACGGTCTTCTAAGATGCATTTGTTCGATTTTATTGACTGTATTGGCTATGCTTATTGTCGTTTTTACCGCAATTTTGGCATACGATTTATTCCAAAAAATTTATGGCTTTGTCTATACCATTTATCGCGAAATATCGCTAAGGTATATGTAGAAAGGAGCAAAAATGAAATATTTAAAATTTAAATATATTTTGACTCTTGTTCTGGTTTTAACGGTTGGTATTTTCGTACTGATGTTTTTTGTCGGTGGTCTGAAAGCCCGAGCGCTAGAAAGCGGTAATATACCTTTTAGCTTAGAAGGATATGCCGATTATTCCGGTTATAATGCCAAGGGCGAGAAGTTTGTCTTTTATAAGACCCAAGCAGAAAAAGAAGCGATATTGAAAGGAATCGACCCGTCTACTTATGAAGTTCATGATGAATATGTTAAATTTCATTTAAATCCGGAACGAATCGTTGCTCAAAATGAAAATTATACGATGTTCTTTAATGAACATACAACGGCCGTATCCGTTGCCGTTAATTCGACTTGTGATGCTCCCAGCGGAAAAACATACGAGGGTTTTAATAACTACGAGAAATCACAATGCGGCATTGTATATGATACGGCCAGTTCTTCTGAACAGGATACCGCTGTTGCCCAATCCAACTTATTGCTGCGCTATATTGGGTCAAACGGAAAAATGAGCAATCTAGCCTTTAACACACATGAAAATAGCGTATTGTATTTAGATAAATTAAAAGATGAAAAGGAAAGACATTATGCTGTTAAGTATTTGGAAAATGGTGTTGAGGTTTTATATGACATTGGTGATTTCACCATAATTAACAGCTTCTTTCCGAAGAAATTTGACCGGCAGATGCTGATGGACCAGTTTATTGGAAATACAATGTTTTTTGTTAGAGTTGACAGTAGAACCAATGCTATGATTTATACCGGTGACGGTGAAACATGGTCGGCCGAATGTGCTGAATATTTGGAAGAAAACGGCTTGGCGACGGTGGAACCGGATATCCCGCGAACAAATCCTGTTCTTGATGATGACGGTGAACCGGTGCCGGCTAAATGGCGTTTATCGAATATGTTGGCACTTGATGATGAGGGAAGAGAACTTAATAAACTAAAACTTCAAATTGGTGTTCATTATAACGCTACTGATTTTGGTGAGCCCGGTGCTTCTCCGATTATCGCCAATCCTTTCGCTCATATCTATATATATAATCAGTTTTTAAATACAACTTTTTATTACCTTAAGAGTACAGATAAACTTGAAGACGGTACCGAGATTAAATATAACACTGATTGGCGCGGTTATTATAGCGACAGTTCTCCTTGTTTTGAATTACAAAATCCCGGACCGCTTCAGCTTAATGAGTTATATGATTATTGGTATCGGAAACATACCGATGAGAATCCCAATTGGTTTTACACCAATTTAAAAGAAGCCACTGATGAATATGGTAAAAAATATTTTAAACGTAATTATGTAACCTATGATGAAAATCCATATGATGATGAACCGGGGACTTATTTTAAGATTGGCGGTTTTCATAAGCGTGACGAGAACGGCAAATTCTTATATGAAGAAGATAACGAACCGGTTCAAGAGGTTTTTACCATCGAAGAAGCGCAAATTCAAAATGAAATGTTTGGCGAATCAGTTGAGGCTTTTCCCCCGGTATTCCGGGTTGCCATGCGTTTTACCATAACGGATAACGGATTGGATGTTGCTATTCTTGATGATTCCTTGATTGAAGGGAAAGGCACCAATTATAAAGAAGACGGCAAAGCAACTAAATATTCCCATCATGCAAAGTTCGGTAATATGGATATTATGCCTAACTTTACAACCAATAATGATTTTAACAGTGAGGGGTATATTATCTTGCCGGACGGCAGCGGGGCGATAATGAGATTTAATAGTCCGAAAAGCCCCCTAAACTATCAAGCCGAATTTAAGGAATTTTACGGACGGGATCAAACCTTTTCCCACCGCATCGCTCAACAAACACAAGACAATAAAAATTATATGTTGAATATGTATGGTTTTCTCGATAAAACCAAGAAAAAAGGAGTGTTGGCGATTGTTGATCGTGGCGCCAGCCAGACTGCGGTTTATGCCGACTTCAAACGTGCTGAAAGCCAGTACCTGGGGGTTACAAATAATTTTGCGTATTTTCGGATAAAATATCGGGAATCAGAAGAAGTACGCGTTGGTACGTGGCAGACGAAGTTTACAAAATGGTCTACCGGTCGCAATACTACAGATTTTGTGTTTAAATATAAGTTTTTATCGGCGGACGAATTTATTGATGATGACGGAAATATTCAATATATAACTTTAGCGCAGAAATATCGAAATTATTTAGTCGATAAATACCAGCTAAAAGAAAAAGATAATACCGATAAAACAGTAGTTTTCCTGAATATGTTAGGCGCTTTTGAAAAGCGAGAAGTCATGTTAGGAATACCATATAAAAAAGATTATAGTTTAACGACATTTCAACAGGCCCAGGAAATCATTCAAGATTTGCAAAAAGAAGGGATTAATGATTTTAAGGTTAGTTATACGGCCTGGACAAAAGATGCAATGGAACCGGAAGCTACCGCTAAAATAAAAGCATCAAGGATTTTGGGCGGTACCGCGGATTTATATCAATTAGTACAGTTCTTGGATGAAAATAAAATCAATTTTTATCCGGAGTTATTAGTCGCTTCGAATAAAGGATATGATTTTAGTTTCGGGGACATTAAATATACCGCTCGCAGCGTTACAAACCTTTATGCCCATCATTGGCCTTATGTCTTGGCAACTAATGTTGCTAACAGTACCGCAGAGCCGATAAGAATGATTTCGCCGCGGTTCTATCATCACTTAGCTACCAAAACACTTTCTTCGTACAAACGTTTTTCGATTAATGGTGCCTTTTTAAGTGACATCGGCAATGTTCGAATTGGCGATTATCGTCAGGATATCTTCCCGGAACGGGGTAAAGATTATCAGGTTGATGCTTTAGATAAAATAAACGGTGAATTGCCGAACATTCTAATGTCGGCACCGTTTGACTATAGTTTACAGTTTGCGGAGTCTGCAGTTGATGTTCCGATGGTATCAACTCTTCTGAAGGGCTTTGATTATTCAATACCGTTTTATCAACTCGTCATTAGCGGATTAATTGATTATGCCGGCAGTCCCGCTAATTATAACAGAGAAGAATCTAAGGATTGGTATCTATTGAAAGCACTGGAAACCGGATCTAACCTCTATTTTGCATTATCATATGAGGATCCGAAAAAGTTATTGAAGACTGATTATACAATGTATTTTGAGTCATATTATGCTAACTGCAAAAATGATATTATTAAGATGAAAAATATTATTGATGGGACGAGAATTCACGAAGGACGCCTTATATCGCACAAAATTTTACAAGATAATGTTTACCTAGTTGAATACAGTAACGGCGTTAAATTGATTATCAATTACAATAATACCACTTATAATGATGCATTATCCGGTTTGGCGGTTGGGCCGACCTGCTTTGCTATCGTTGAGGGGGGAGAATAATGAAAGTTAAACAGTTTTTCGCAAAAATTTCTGCGGCGATAAAAAAAGGGATTCGTCACGCTTTTAGTGCTATTGATCAATTTTGGTATCGCCTTTGGCAAAGAAAAACGATGCGTAAAATCAAGAACGGATTAACTTATATTCCCAATAAACTGACGGAAAATTTAAATTATCGCAAACGTCAATCGCTTTGGGGGATTGTGTTTGTCCTGCCGCTAATAATCGGTTTTATTTACTTTTTCTTTTTACCGTTTATTGTGACAATTGTTTATTGCTTTTCCCGAGTTTATAACGCCGGGGCGAAATCTACCACCGGTGAACATATCGGAATTGTTACCGAATGGGTAGGTTTGGACAATTTTAAATTTATTTTTCAGCAACACGCGACCTTTAGACAAACCCTAGTTAATTCCACTTTGAACACCTTATTCAGTTTTATTTTAATATTGGTTTTCAGTTTGATTATAGCCGTGTTATTAAATTCGAAGTTTAGGGGACGGGCTTTTGTTCGTGCCATCTTCTTTATGCCGGTTATTTTTAACTCCCAGGCCGTTGATGTCGCCATGGCCACCGGGGCTAACCTAGCACAATCAATGGATATGGCCGTTCAGGATATTTTCGCGCAAATGTTTAATTTCAGCGATTTTTTGGTTAACGCTAATTTGCCTCCGTTTGCGGTTAATTTCTTAAGTACGGCTTCGAATCAGATTTATGATATTATATCTTATTCGGGTGTCCAAATCTTAATTTTCCTGGCCGGAATTCAGTCGGTGCCGAAGCATCTTTATGAGGCGGCTAAAATCGAAGGGGCAACGCAATATGATATATTTTGGAAAATTACTTTTCCAATGGTATCTCCGCTGATGCTAACCGCCGGGGTCTATACGGTCGTTGATTCATTTTTGCGCTCCGAACTGCTGACTACCATTAATGCCTATAAAGGCGCCGGGACAAGGCCTTTGACGCTTGGTTTAGGCGATGTTTCTAATTTTGGAATCCACGCTTCGATGTCTTTAATGTTTGCATTTTCTTCAATTCTTTTGATTGCTATAGTGTTATTCTTATTGTCATGGATGGTGTTTTATTATGATGAATAAAGAGAAGAAAATGACTTTTATCGATAAGTTAAAAGCAGATTATCGTAAATTTAAAGGTGATTGGAAAAACCCAACCCTTATTAAAGTTCGTAAACGACAAGCATTGATATATACCGGAGCAATTATTAGAACAATAATCCTTATTGGCTTAATTTTTATCATCTTGTTACCGATATTTGAAAAGTTGTCTTATGCTTTTCGTAATCCGATGGACATAACTGACGCTCAGGTTGTATTTATTCCGAAAAAACTAAGCACTTTGAATTTTCAAATTGCATACGAATTATTGGATTTTAAAAATTCGCTGATTAACACCGTGATATTATCGATGGTTACTACTTTGATACAAGTTATGGCAAGTGCGCTGACCGGTTATGCTTTTGCCCGGCTTCGTTTTAAAGGAAGCGATCTTATTTTCTACATTATATTATTTACCTTGGTAATACCGAATGAAACGCTGCATGCGGCCCGTTTCCTCTTATTTACTTACACTAGATTTTTTGGGTTAAAATTGATGGGAAATATTTTTTCAATGTATATTATGGCAGCATTCGGTATGGGAATTCGGTCGGCAATCTTCATTTATCTGTTTAGGCAGTTTTTCCGGGGATTACCGATAGAACTTGAAGAATCGGCCGAGGTTGACGGTGCCGGTGTATTCAGAACATTTTGGAGCGTTATGTTACCAAATGCGCAAGGCGCAATTGTCGTTGTCGGTTTGTTTGCCTTTGTCTGGCAATGGAATGATTATTATTACGCCAGCCTCTTTCAATACTCGGACAATAATTTTCCGGTACTGTCGACGAAACTAGCCGGCGGTACGGATCGATTGTACACGATTTTATCCGGATGGGTAAGTCAAGGCAAAGATTTTTTCAAATATATTACCGATGAACAAGTACGTGAAGATCCGCTGTTCCGGGGTCTCGTTGCCAATACGGCAGCTCTGTTAATGATGTTACCGTTATTAATCGGCTATTTATTCGTTCAAAGAAGATTTGTTGA
>JALOBF010000064.1 GCA_023228385.1 Bacilli bacterium | reverse complement strand
ACTCAAATGATTGATGGCGAGTTTATTTTATTGTGGTGTGTTTTTAATATTCCCATCTCTTTTATTTACTATTGAATGAAAATTATGCCATAAATATCTTTTAGATTGGCCTTGTCTGTGGTATAATACTAAATGGTAAAAATAATATTTGCAGTTTTAATCCTTATTATAGTATAATCATAATGGCAGGAAGAAAATATATCAGTCAATTTACAACGGCTAATAAAAATGGGCTAATAAAAATGTGATTTTTTTTAATCGCTTGCCGCTGAATCGGAAGTTACCGAAAATGTTTAAAATTAGGACCAATCAACAATGCAAAAAAATATAATAAAAGCTGTATTAACCGCCATCTGAGGCGATATCTTATAACGATAAAGGAGGACAAAACATGATTTATAAAATAAACACATGGGTAAGAATTCATAAAATAATATCTAAACCGGAAGAGCAAACAGAAAAAGAATCATTCGAAATGTGGATTAAAGGTTATTTGTTAACGCCGGCTAAAATCGGTGATTGGGTAACCATTAAAACACTCAATGGCCGGGAAGAAGAAGGCAAACTGATTGAGGCTTATCCGGAGCAAGAAAGTAATGGAGAATTATCTTCTTAAATTCGATTCATTACTATAAAATAAAAACCATTTCATTATAGAAAGGGTTTTTATAGAAAGGGTTTTTATAGAAAGGGTTTTTAATAAATAATATAAAATTTAGCGGTTTATTAATATACAAAATCTACTTTTAAATCGATAGTCGCAACTTTGCTGACGGTTTTATGAATCGAACAATATTCAGCACCCAATTCGGCACTCCGCAGAAATTGTTTTTCATCGCTGGGATTAAAAATTTTAAGCGCTATAATAACACGGTTAAGCGTGGGCGGGACTTCTTCCCGTTTGGTCCCGCTGATTTCGATTTCAGCGCCGGAAAAACTTAATCTTTTTTTCTTAACAATCGAAAGAAAAGTTGCATAAAAACATGAACCCAAGGCCCCAAATAACATATGATAAGGCTTTAGGTCGCCCGGACGGCTTCCGATTGATACTTCCCCGTTCGGAGCGATTGCTTTTCCTTCGAATAAATTAGAAAACTCCAGTTTGATTTTATCTACTGCCAATTATATCACCTCATAATAATTGTATCAAAAAAAACAAAATCAGACAATAAACATGATCATTAATTATACTTAAGACTGGCATCCACAATATCATAAGCTTTATCGATTTCAACAAAATAACATCTTTGATTAAGATCATCGGCTGAGACCCGTTTCCGTTTGATTTTCAGTTCGACACTCGCTGTGTTTTCAATAAGAATAACGCGATTAACTTTTACTCTGGTTGATGAGGATGAACAGTAATATATTATTATTAAATAATGATCGGTAAAATAATCTTCATCATAACAATCGAGCCGGGCCGAAAAAGGTCCGTTTAAAGTGTACTGCGTTCGGAGTTGATCGATATAATCCGAAAGTTGCCGATACTCATCGAAGAAAATAATATTATCCTGATCTTGATTATTCATCCGAGTGATATTGGTCAATTCCCTTACCTGAAACGAAATCCCATGTGAGCAACCGCATAGAAAAAAGATAAACGTCAATAAAATGATACTGAACTTTTTCATATTCCACCTTCCGTTAATATTTCTCTACATATAACTAGACAACTTTTTTACCGCTTTCATCCCTAACTTTATCGGTTATTTCTGACATTTTACGCAATAATATACACTGCCGCCTAAAAATGTCTCTTTTATTATGGCCCCCTGACAGCGCGGACATGTTTTACTTTTATTATGGCTGCTCATAATCGGTATATATCCGCCCGGTTTCCCATAAAGATCGGTTTCCGAGGAACGACCGCCTAATTGAGTCATTTTCTCGATGGTGGTTTTTAAAGACGAATAAAGAGCGGCAACTTCATTTCCGCTTAAAGACAATAGATTTCGGCGCGGTAAAATGCCGGCATAATAAAGGATGTCTTGCAGGATACCGTTCCCGAGACCGGGAATCCGCTGTTCGGTCGCAAGAAAAGATTTCACCGAAATATTCGTTTTCCGATATTGTGTAAAGAGCTGATAAAAATATTCCCATGTAAAAGCATCGCTTAATGGCGACGGTTTTTCCTGGGCAATCAGATAATAATCATTATTGAAAGTGCCGGCCCGAAAAACATATAAGCCGCCATATAATCCGACGGTTGCCGTTAAAATACTTAAGTCGTTAAACTTTAAAAGCAACTGATGTTTTTCCGGAATTTTATCTTCCGTAAGACAATAAGCAAATTTAATTCCCTCGGCGTACAAAATGCGAATATCATTCGCAAATATCTCAATCTGACTGCCGTTAGGACGAACCGTATCAACGGATTTTCCGACAAGCAGTCGGCGATAATCACGGGGATCGCCACAATACCATACCATTCGGTGCGGCGTATGTCCAACCTGAACATCGACTATCGTCTTACCCTTAATTGTTTTAAATAATTGTTGAGAAAGATAATGCGTTTCCGGTAATTCCATCATCAGTTTTCTCTCCTTTTTCATAAGTTTTTCGCTATCATTATAACATAAACAATAAAATAAGCAAATAACTTGAAACAATATTGATTATCTAATTTAATTAAGATAATAATAAAAACAGGAGGTTTTATGAAAATCGGATTAATCGGGCTCGGTAAAATGGGTTTTAATCTCGCCCTTAACATGCGGGATAACAATCATACAGTCATTGCTTACAACCGATCATCGGCAAAAACCAAACGAGCGGAAAAACAAGGCATAATCGGCGCTTACTCCATTCAGGAACTAATCAAAAAACTTAACCCGCCGCGGAGCGTTTGGCTGATGATTTCTGCCGGACCGGCGGTTGATGAGGTGATTGCAACATTATCACCGCTTCTTGATAAAGGCGATCTGATAATCGACGGCGGTAATTCCCATTATCGCGACACTATAAAAAGATACCGAAAGCTAAAAGAAATCAGTCTTGATTTTTGCGATATCGGTACCAGTGGCGGCATCAGCGGAGCCAGGGGCGGAGTTTGCATGATGATTGGAGCCGAACCGAAAGTTTGATTATTTCCTAACTTGTCATTATGTCGAACAAGTACAAATTTTATCCGAAGAAACACGCGGTATCGGCACTTCTGCCAGAACTGTGAAATCGGGTTCAACTCACCCGAAGCTTATGAAAAACTGTTATATAATGTTATGCGGGGTGAAGCAACCTTATTTGCCCGTTGGGACGAAGTGGAAAGCGGCTTGGGATTTTATCGATTCGATTCATACCGCTTCCAACAAGAAAAAACCGGAATTCCCCAATTACCTTCCCGGTACTTGGGGGCCGAAGGACGCTGATATACTAATTGGAAAAGACGAAAAAAATGGAAGATTTATCACGGAGAAGAGTATGAAAATCTATGATATTTCTATGGCAATAAATCAAAATATCTTTGTTTATAAAAATAAGCCGGAAAAAAAGCCGAAGTTTGAAATCGTAAAAAACGGTAATGTTTATGAAACAACCTTAACTTTTAACCTTCATACCGGGACTCATATCGACGCTCCCCTTCATATGATAAAAAAGGGTGACTCCGTCGGTTCGTATGATTTGCATCGCTTTTTTACCACCGCCCAAGTATTGGATTTATCCGACCAAACCGAAAAAATAACGGCGGAAGCATTGAAAAAAAAAGATATTAAAGCCAATCGGTTTCTAATCTTAAAAACCAAAAATTCGGAAAAAGAATATTTTGATCACAACTTTATTTATCTTGATAAATCGGGTGCTCTTTATTTAAGCAAACTGGCGATAACGGGAGTCGGAATCGACGCTTTAGGAATCGAACGCAATCAGCCAAACCATGATACTCATAAAATTTTACTGGAAAAAAGAATCGTTATTTTAGAAGGGCTACGCCTTAATGATATTTCGGAAGGCGAATATCTATTATCGGCCTTCCCACTGAAAATCAACGATTCGGAAGCGGCCCCGGTTCGGGCCGTGCTAATCGAATTACCGAAAGCCGAATAAACCGTCGGCTTTTTTTCATATAATAAATTATGACTTTCCGGATAAACTAAAATTAAATAAGGAGGATATATGACTTATCCAAAAATAGCGGAAGGCGGAAAGCGGTTTAAAACCGTTGAGGAAAAATTGACAGTGCCTGCTCAACGGCAAGACGCACAACCGGGCCGGGAAAACCTGATGAATCCATTACCGATTACAGAAAATTTAAATTATCGTCCGTCGGATAAACTTAAAGGCAAAACAGCGTTGATAACCGGGGGTGACAGCGGTATCGGTCGGGCCGTTGCCCTTTTATTTTCAAAAGAAGGTGCCGATATTGCCATCATTTATTTTAACGAAAAAGACGATGCCGTCCTAACCCAAAAAAGAATAGAAGAAATCGGTCAAAAATGTATATTATATGAAGGTGATATCAAAGACGAAACTTTTTGTCGGGATGCTGTTGAAAATTGTATCAGTATCTTTGGGAAAATCGATATTTTAATAAATAATGCGGCGGTACAATATCCTCAAACTTCAATTCTTGATATTACCGCCGATCAGCTTGATATTACTTTTAAAACCAACCTTTTTTCCTGTTTTTATTTTGTGAAAGCGGCCCTGCCGTCCATCCCTTATGGCGGGTCCATTATTAACACCACTTCGGTTGTCGCTTATACCGGTAACAAGAAATTACTTGATTATGCCGCCGCTAAAGGGGCCTTATCGACATTTACCCGTTCGTTGGCACTGGCACTCGTTGATAAGGGTATCAGGGTTAATGCGGTGGCACCGGGACCGATTTGGACCCCGCTTATTGTCGCCACTTCCGCCGAAGATGAGATTGTTACCTTTGGCGCTGACACGCCGATGGAACGACCGGGACAGCCGTTTGAAGTTGCCGGGGCATTTCTCTTTTTAGCGTCAAACGAAGCGGCATATATTACCGGCGAGACGATTCATGTTAACGGCGGTATGTTTATCAACACATAACCTAGACAACGGTATATACCAAAAAATACGCATCAACATAAAATAAGGTAAGGAAAGGAGAATGATTATGTGTCCTATCGGAACAATCGGCCATGCCGTCCGCCCCGGAGAAACTTTATGGATGATAGCGCGGCGATACAATACAACCGTTAGAGCGGTTATGATGGCCAATCCCGGGATTAATCCCAATACGCTTCGAATCGGTCAAATTATTTGCGTCCCGCACGTCGGTTTCCGTAAATAAAAAAACTTTATTCCAATAAAGTTTTTGGTTTAAATCAAATATATGACCAGAGCGTTGATAATTATCAACGCTCTGGTTTTTATTTCCAGGAGTCTTTATTGTCATTTAAACCCCAAGAATCATCCTGATAAGGGCCAGCTTTGCTAATATGAATCTCAAATCTTCTTGTCCGGTTCTTCGTGCCGGCCTGAATATAGTAGTATTTACCCGGAACCCCGGCCTCATAATCACTTAAATCATTAAGCTCGTCGCCGTTAAAATAAATGCGATATGAATAATCCTGACCGGCCGCCGCCGACGGAACATCAACGATAAAACCGTAATAGCCGCTTAGATTACGACCGAATCGGTATTTATAAAATGAAGTATAAGGCAAATAAAACATTAAAACCGTATTGTTATAATCAGTAATTTCCGTAAATTCCGGAAAATCGGCTACCGTAGGGGCCGGAGCTAAGCCCAACGGAACATCGGTGTTAAAGTTTTTCACATTAATTAAAATAATCTTATCCCGTAATTCATCCGATTCAAAGGCGGGAGTTAGAAAGCCGCCATTCTCATAATATAAGTCAAATATGATTGAGACATTATAAACAATATCAATCACGGTTATATGGTAATAGACTTGATTTAAGCCGTCTTCCGAAGTTATTCGGTAGGTAATAATCGCATCTTCGTCTTCCCCCGGTTCCTCGCCGGTTGCCGGGATTAAAGTGAAATCGGTAGCGAGCGTTGCCTTCAGTACAGAATCAGAATCGTCGTTAACTTCCGGCGTCCAATATCCGCTGGGATTTTCGGTGCTATAAGCCAAACGGGATATCGACGAGCCGGGAGGCAAATAAGGTAAAAAAATCGGCATATAATCAATCAAAGGAATGTTGGCGACTTGCCCGTCAATCCGAAAATTTACAACTTCAGCTCCGTCGGCATTATCATAATCTATGCCGTCATAATAAATGCGCGGTGAATAAGCACTGGATATTATCGTTCCGATGTTATCGGAAACATAGATTTGACCGTAAGCGGTCTCCAGTGCCGACTCCGCAAATCTAATATCGACTAGATAAGCGCTTGTTCCTTTGTTTTTTGTAATATATAATGCGGTGCCAATCGTAATAGTCTGAATATCGCGATGATAAGTAAAGGTAAAAGTATATTCCCCGGGCAGTGTCGACTGATCAATAATAATATTCAGATAACGGTCGGCCCGATAAGAAATACCGACAATCTCTGCGGGAAGATAGGTTGTCCCGCCAAAAGACTGACCAGAAACGCCAATGTTGAAGTATAAGTCGGGATTGTCTTCATAAAGATTGTATAATAGAGTCGCGTAACTTTGGTCAATCCCCAAATCAACACTAAAAATAGTCATTTGAGCTTCCCGCATACAAAAAACATTATCAATGCTTACCCGGTTGTTATTTTTATAAATGTCGACCAGTCCCATTTCTCTTTCGGCGATATAATGGGTGTAAGTTGTTACCGTAGTATTATCTTCCGCCGTTATTTGATAACGAATTCGATAAGTCCGGTACCCGTTATTATAAGCGATGTCGGTTATCGGGTCATAAAGAATATTGGATAGCGTTGCAAACGGCGCTATAATAAATTCATCAAGAAAACTAACGATAAAACTGCGGTTTTCCAAATAAGCCGGTAAATTTTCATCGATTACCGCTTGATGCGAAAGATTTTCAAAGGCAAAATCATAACCGAAATTTACATAGGTGGTAAAAGTTAAGGCCGGCGGTTCCTTCATTTCGCAATAAGAATAATGCTCTAAATAACAAATGGCACCGGCGGCGGAACTTTGCCGATTGACCGTAAGGTGACGCGGCGGCTCATCGATATAATAATATTGGTATTTAATCGTATATAAACCGGAACGCAGTCTTTCATTAAAGGTAATGGTAAAACTGAAATTACCGGAGGTTGATACCGGGGCGGTCACTAAACTGTAATATGCGGAATCAACTTCCGTTTCACCGTAATAAAGTGTTATAAATTCTCCGATATCGGTTCCGACCGCCAGCACCCTTTCCGAATCGGTAAAATTAACGGTTATCACGCTACTGAGCGGGCGCGGATTAGAGATATAATCGGCATAAGTAAGCGACACCCCATCAACAATGACGGTTGACGGCTTCGGACTTTCAACACCGGGAGCAAGCCGCGGTTTTAAAACGAGGCGCACCTGATAAGCGGTTGCGTAATCGGCAGCGGCAAGAAATACCGTATTGTTATAAGCCGCTTCGGAATATGAGGTAAAATAACCCAAAACAATCGTTTGACTGGATGTAATATCGCGATAATCGCTAACTTTAATTGTCATTTCAGGAGGAATTTGTTCCGAAATAATCTTCCCGGAATCTTGTTTAAGCAAATTAATAAATCCTTCCGGATCGGATAAGTAAATGCCGCCCTGAAAATCTTCAATCCGGGCGCCGATTAACGCCATGGCCGGAGCAACAACATAACTTACGCAATAAGTTACGTTTATCTGATTATAATCAATTAATTCCAAACTTAATTCAAATGTAATAATTCGGTTTTGCTCGTCAATCGTCGGATTAATAAGAGCACTCTGCGCCCCCCCCACTTCTTCTAACCTAAGATTTTGTTCTGACAATAAAACCGATTTATCATTATAGCGTGTTTGTAATAAAGTCAGATACTTATCAATAATAGTTTGATCAAGGGGAGTGCGGTCGGATAAATCAATCGCTTCATAATCGGCATCATAAGGCAATATACCGTCTAGCCGATATACTTTGGTAAAATCGGTATTAGCCGGAATCGCCGAACCGTAGGTACTGCCGGAGGAAGTCGAAAGAACATACATGCCATAACTGCGATCCGTGCGGAAACGATCCGATAAAATTCCGTTTTCCACATAATAAATATAAGATGTAATCGACTCACCGTTAGACAGTTCGGTTGCTTCATCCCGCATGATAAAATCTTCGCCGTAAATAAACTCACCATGCAAATCATATGGATTCTCCGTAACATGGGGAACCGGCAAATTTTTACCCCGATAATATATACTTGTTCT
>JALOBF010000002.1 GCA_023228385.1 Bacilli bacterium | reverse complement strand
AACCTTACGCCAAATTCATCTGTGGTTTGTAATGGATTTGTTTGAATTCGGAAATTTCCTAACATTTGCGACTTTTCATCAAATATGCCAATAACAATATTGGTGTTACCGATATCGATACCTAAAATCATCGTTAGTCTCCTTGCCTCATCAAGCACGGGAATTATATTTCCCGTCGATGGTACTAATGATAATTTTATCGCCAACCTCAACAAAAAGCGGGACTAATACCCGATATCCGGTTTCAACAACTGCATCCTTAGTAGCGTTGGCGGCAGTATTGCCTTTTACGCCGGGGGCACATTCAGTGACTTCAAGTATAACCTTTTCCGGCAATTGTACACCCAAAATTTCACTTTGATATTCAATAATGGTTACCATTTCTCCTTCTAAGAGAAAGTTTTTTTCAAATTCCAGCCTTTCTCGGGGAATATCTAATTGTACATATGTTTCCATATCCATAAAAGCCAAGTTGTGACCGTCATCATATAAATATTGCATTTTCTTCTTTTCAATTACGGCACGATTCATTTTTTCGTTAGCATTAAAAGTATAATCGATGGTGGCGCCGGTTCGCAAATTTTTCAATTTGGAACGAACGAAAGCTTGACCCTTTCCCGGTTTAACATGTTGAAATTCAAGCACTTGATAAATATTGCCATTATATTCAATTGTTATCCCTGTTTTAAAATCATTACTTGAAACCATAATTTCCTCCTTATTCTTTTATTTCAATATCATAATGAACGCTAAATTCTTCAAGGGTTTTCAGTTTAATTAAATTATCTTTTTTCATAAAATCATAATCAGTATTATAACGATCCCCATGACCAATCCAAGGTTCTAAACAGACAAAGGGAGCTTTCTTTCCGGGAGGCGACCATATAGCAAAGGTAATAAATTGAGGAAAATAAAAATATATGCCTTTGTTGTTTTTATTTAAAAGCCCTATTTTTTTTGATCGGACACGGGGAATAATAATTGTATCAATGTCAAACAAACTATAATCGAGTTGTAATTCTTTTAGATTTTGATATGAACATGCTGCAATATCAAAGTTAAGAGTACCGTTTCTTTCAATGCGAGGCGAAGAAAAGGTTTCTTCACTTTCAAAATGAATTGTATAATCATTAAAAGACTCACCCGGGTAAATCGGACAATTAAAAGCAGGGTGGCCGCCGATATTAAAAGGTAATAATTCTTCATATTCGTTTATAATATAATATTTGGTACGGAGCAGGTTTTGCTTTAAAGCATAAGTTATAATAACCTTATATTTAAAGGGATACATCGCAAGTGTTTCTTTACTATAAGTATTTACAAAACTGATTTCGTCTTCTTTTTGATGCAGGACCTCAAAATGTAAATCACGAAGAAACCCGTGAATATTCATTAAATAAACCTTCCCGTTTATTATTGCTTTTTTATCACGCAAATTACCGACAATAGGAAATAAAATCGGAGCCGAACCGTTCCAATAACGAAGATCCCTTCCCCAGATATATTCAACACCTTTTTTACTTTTAAGTGAAATCAATTCAGCTCCGATTGCTTTTATTTCCGCTGATAAATAATCATTTTTTATAGAATACATAGCAATCTCCTTTCATTTTATTATATCACAATTGAAACTAAAAAGTCATTATTTTTTAAATCTGCTATATAATATGTTATAATTAACAGGGTGAAATACTATGAAAATTATAAAAATTAAACCGCAGGGTTTTTGTAAAGGCGTTATTTATGCGATTAACATTGTTGAGAAAACATTAAATGATAAAAATGTAAAAAAGCCAATATATATGCTCGGCAATATTGTTCACAACAAAAACATCGTCAACTCTTTTCGCAAAAAAGGAATTATCGTACTCGAAGGACAATCCCGGGAAGAAATGATAGAGCAGGTTCAATCCGGTACAGTTATTATTACTGCGCACGGTGCATGCAATAAAATCAAAACGCGAGCTAAAGAGAAAGGATTAACTGTAATCGATGCAACCTGTCGCAACGTTGACAGAACCCATCAGTTAATTAAAGATAAATTGGATAACGGATATATTGTTTATTATTATGGTAAAGAAAAACACCCGGAAACCGAAGGTGTATTGGGTATATCTTCAGATATCACCCTTATAACCGAAAATACAGATTTAACGCTTATACCGAAAAACAAAGGCAAGGCTTTTCTTACCAATCAAACAACAATGTCTTATTTCGATGTATATCAAATATATGAAAAATTAAAGCAAATAATTCCGAAACTTGAATTGGGTGAAGAAGTCTGTAGCGCAACAAGACGCCGGCAGGAAGCCGTGCTTTTATATCGGGAAACAATAGATTTATGTATTGTTGTTGGCGATGCATTAAGCAATAACACTAAAAAATTAAAAGAAGTTGCTGAAAAGAATGGGATTAATGCGATACAAATCGAAGATGCGTCTCAACTTGCTTATTACGATTTATCTGATTATAAAACTGTTGGCGTTACCGCCGGAGCCTCTACGCCCAATGATATTGTCGATGAGGTAATAGCTGTCCTTAAAATGAAAGAAAACACTTCAAACTAATCAACAGTGAAGTGTTTTTTATTTTTATTCTTCTCTTAATTTTGCTTGATGATTATCAGCAAGTTTTTTCACAATCTTTCCCACCATTTGATTAATATCTTCATCGGTAAGAACATGATTAGCAGAAAAAAACAATTTTATCGCTATTGATTTTTCCGCAGCACTGATTTGATCACCGGTATAGACATCAAAAATTTTGATTTTACTTAAATTCTTATTTCCGGTTTGTTTAATGGTGTCAACTAAAGCCCCGGCTGAAACATTGCGATTAACGATTACAGCAATATCGCGTTCAACTAAAGGGAATTTACTAAATGATTGATATTTTATCGGTTCGATTTTCCGTTCGAGAATAGCCGTTAAGTTTATTTCAGCAACATAAACCTCATCCAAATTATAAGCCGAAGCAAATTGTGGATGCAAAGCACCGATAAAACCGATCATTTTACCATCAGAATAAAGCACAGCGCTTCGTTTCGGATGTAATTCTTTATTTGCTATATCTAAGGGTAAGTAGTCAATATTCAATCGGAGTTGATAAAATAAACTATCACAAATTCCTTTAATCAGATAAAAATCAACAGTTTCCTCTTTTCCTTGCCAAAGTATCTCTGAATATTGTTTTGTCATCAATAATGCAAGATGCTCATATTCACAATACTTATTGCTTTGATAATATATTTTACCAAGTTCGAAAACCGCTAAATCTTTAATTTTATGCGAATAACAGTACTTAGCGTTTTCAACCAAGCCCGGCAGCAGGGAAGTTCTGAGATAATTACGGGCGGAAGAAGTAGGATTTAGTAATTCAATTGCTTTGCTTTTTTCGGGGACAAGCAATGAGAATAAATTATTATTATCTTCACTTGTAAGCGAATATGTTATGAGTTGATTAAGACCTAAACCAACTAAAATATCTTTAATTTTTCTTCTTATTATTTGCTTATCGTTAAGATACCCGATTGAAGGAGTAATCGGCAATGTTGACGGTAACTTATCATAACCGGATAATCGGCCAATCTCTTCGATTAAATCCTCTTTTATTTTGACATCGGGGCGGCGATTTGGCACCGAAACAATATTGTTTTCATCTATTGTAAATTTTAAGCGATGGCAAATTTCTTTAATTTCATTCTCAGTAATTGTCGAGCCGAGTAAATTATTTACATCCGCAGCGTTAATCGGAATTTTAACCGGTGATATTTTATCAACCCCGACAAAAACCGGATTGTTTAATACTTCAGCACCCGCAAGTGTCTGAAGTAAATAAGCAGCATAATCCAAAGCGATTTTAGTTCGATTAATATCAACGCCTTTTTCAAATCTTATTGATGAGTCACTTATTAAATCCAGCCGGCGCGATGTTTTACTAACCGTTTCCGGTTTAAACACTGCTGCTTCCAAAACAATTGTATTAGTGGTGTTATCTATTTCCGTATTAAGTCCTCCCATAACACCGGCCAAGGCAACCGCTTTATTACCATCAGTAATAAGTAAATCAGCGGCGACTAATTCACGCTGTACACCGTCTAAGGTAACAAATAATTCTTTCGCTTTTGCTTTTCTAATCGTTATTTGTTTGCCTAATTTACAATAATCAAAAGCATGTAATGGTTGCCCGAATAAAGCTAATATATAATTGGTTATATCAACAACATTATTGATCGGACGTACACCAAAAGCAATAAGGCGAGAAACGAGCCACCAAGGTGAGGGTTTTATCTCTATATTTTTAAATATTTGAGCATAATAGCCGATACAGTCGGCAGATTCATTAGTCACAGTAACATAGTTCCTACATTCTTCAGGAGAATATGTTAAGTTATATCGGGGCATTTTAAGCGGACGGTTATAGACGGCACTGATTTCAATCGCTACGCCAAGCATACTAAGTAGGTCGCCGCGATTAGGCGTCACTCCAAGTTCAATTATTGTATCTGCAAAATTAAGAGCCTTTAAGGGATCTGAGCCAATCTTAACTTCTTCTTTAAAATAATAAATACCATTTTGATATTCTTCTGGAATATATTTTTTTTCTAAACCCAATTCTTCTAGCGAACATATCATTCCTTTTGATTCCATCCCCCTGATTTTAGTTCTTTTTATTTTAAAACCTCCCGGCAATTCAGCTCCGACTTTTGCAACAATAACATATTGCCCCGATTTAACATTAGGGGCGCCACAAACAATCGGCAAGGTTTCACAACCGATATCAACTTGACATATTGATAAATGATTAGAATCCTTCATCCGTTCAGCTGATAGAACGTAGCCAATAACCAAATTAGTACCGTTTAATACTTTAAAACTACTTTCTACTTCTATCGAATAAAGCGATAAAACTTTTATAATTTCTTCTTCACATAAATCAGAAATATCTACCAGTTCATTTAACCATTCTAATTTTACTTTCATTTTATCCTCCTAAAATTGCTCCAAAAAACGTGGATCATTGGCATATAATAATCTGATATCATCAATGCCGTGACGAAGCATAACCACTCTTTCAATTCCCATACCAAAGGCAAACCCTTGATATATCTTAGGATCATATCCGGTCATTCTTAATACGTTAGGATGGACCATACCTGCCCCTAAAATTTCAATCCATCCGCTATTTTTACATAAAGAGCAGCCTTGACCGAGACACTTAAAACAAGAAACATCAACTTCAACACTGGGTTCGGTAAAAGGGAAAAAATCCGGTCGGAATCTTATTTCCAGTCGATCGCCTAAGAGTTTTTGCATTAAAAGTTTTAATGTTCCTTTCAGATCGGCCATTGTAATATTTCTATCTACAACCAATCCTTCCAATTGCATAAACTGATGCGAATGAGTAGCATCATCATTGTCGCGACGGTATACTTTACCGGGACATACAATTTTAACCGGTTCCCCTTTAGCCTTAAGAAGCGTTCTAACCTGTACCGGGGAAGTGTGAGTTCGTAGCAGATGATTTGCATCAATATAAAATGAATCTTGCATATCCCGGGCCGGATGCCCTTTCGGCGTATTTAACATTTCAAAATTATACAGATCAAGTTCGATTTCTGGACCCTCGGCAATCTGATAACCCAAACCAAGACAAATATCTTCAAGCTCCTCCCGGACTTGGTCAAGTAAATGACGATGGCCTAAAGATAACTTTTTCCCGGGAAGGGTTACATCAATACCTTCTCTTGCCAGTTGGCTTTGCACTTTAGCTTCGTTTAGTTCCGCTAATTTATCGATTATCAATACTTCAGCATGTTGTTTAAAATCATTTAATTGCTTGCCCATTTTTTTCTTTTCTTCAACGCTTAACTTCGGCATCAATTTCATCATTTCCTGTAATGGGCTTTTTTTACCTAAATACTTAGCTTTAGTTTCATTAAGCTGATTGGCATTTTTTACATTAGCTAAAGCTTTTTCTATTTCTTGTTTTAATCTTAATATTTGATTATCCATAATAACCTCCTTATATAATAAAAAAAATCCTTAATTTATAATTAAGGACGAAATATCCGCGGTACCACCTTATTTCAACAAACATCATTTGTTGCTCTTTGTTTTGATAACGCAAATCTGCGGGTTTGATTAGAACCACTCCAAAGCTGAATTTCATGATGATTTTTGCATAGGACTTTCAGTCAAGGTCCTAATTCCCTGAAGCAAAAAGAGCACCACTACTCCGTCTTTATCATCGCTTTAATTATTTTTATTATATCACCTATTATGCCTTTAATCAAGTATTTCTTAAAAGAAAATAATTAAAACTATATATATTTATCATTTATACTTATTTCGCGTTTGACTTAAAATTTGATACAAAATAGCCCCTTGCGGAGCTATTTTGTTATAATAACTAAACCCGGCGGCTTCTTCTAAATTGGCCTTGTTGAAAATCAAATGCTGGTGTCCCTGCCTGCGGCTCAGGCATTCCTTCCATCCCAGTGAACTGTGGACCTACCTGCGGTCCGGGCATTCCCGCCATATCAGCAAACTGTGGTTCACCGAAAAAAGGCTGAGTTCCAGCAAAAGGCATATTCGGGCAGCAGCCGATGTTTTCTACACAGCAATCATGAAACTCGCAGCATGACTGTCTGGGAATAAAACGATTCCGTCTAATATGATGATTAAATATGCGATTTACATGTTCGCATATTATTGGTTGTTCTTCACAAAAAGTCCGATGAATATCGCTTGTAGTTCTAAAGACAATCGGCGGTCTAACGAAACAATTCATATTTTTCCCTCCTTCTATCTATATTATACGAATCTATGCCTTTTTGGCATGTGCATTTGTATATTTAAAAATATATAGATAAATAAACTTAAATTATGATTTGACTTTAATATATAATTAGTGTAAAATAATTTTAAAAAGGAGAATAAAAACATGTATTATACCCCCATAGTAATAGAACGGACATCATTTGGTGAACGTTCTTATGATATTTATTCTAGATTATTAAAAGATAGGATAATTATGCTTTGCGGTGAAATTCAAGACCCCTTAGCCAATAGCATCGTTGCTCAACTTTTATTTTTAGCCGCTGAAGATAGTGAGAAAGAGATTTTCCTTTATATCAACTCTCCTGGCGGATCGGTAACCGCGGGTATGGCCATACACGATACAATGAAATTAATCGCTCCCAATGTCTCTACTATATGCATTGGATTAGCGGCATCAATGGCCGCTTTTATACTTGCAAGTGGCACCAAAGGTAAAAGATATGCCCTTCCGAATAGTGAAATATTGATTCATCAACCGCTGGGAGGTGCGCAAGGCCAAGCTACAGAAATCCAAATAGCGGCCAAACATATTTTAAGAACACGCGAAAGAATCAATCGAAGTCTAGCGGAATATACAGGTAAAACAATTGAACAAATTAATATTGATACTGATCGTGATAATTATATGTTTGCAGAAGAAGCCTTATCATATGGAATTATCGATTCTATCTTAGAAAAAGAACCGCAAAAAAAATAGGGATTATTAGTATCCCTATTTTTATTCTATAAATGCTCTTTTTACCCGGTCAAAAAAATCAGTATCTCTTTTAACAATAAAGCTGACAGTTTTATCAGATAGATCGGCTTTAATTGCTTTCAAGTTATCAAAATGTAAATACTCACCGTCAACAGTCAAATATAGATTTTGTGCCGAATGCGGACGCAACTCTATTTCGGTTTTTTCCGATAAAACCATCGGTGAAGCTAAACTTCGATATACCCGATTATTGATGGGTGCCACTTCAGTTAATTGTATTGCTTTAATAAAAGGATCGATAATACTGCCGCCCAGCGACTTATTATAAGCCGTGCTTCCGCCCGGAGGTGATATTAAAACTCCGGTCCCTCTTATGGTTTCAAAATGTTTGCCATTTATATATATATCCATTATCTGAGTATTAATTGGATTAATCAGGGCCAAATCATTTACGGCGTATCCTTTCAAAAAATTATCGGTACCGATTAAGCAATACTCCATAAGATTAAGTTTAAATATATCATAATCTTCCTCTTTTAACAAGCAGAAAATTTCGTTCAGCTCATCAATAACAAAATCAGTGTAAAACCCTAATTTACCGGTATTAATACCGACAAATTTTATTTTTTCTAATTGATTTTTATATTTATGAATCGCCCCAAGCATTGTACCGTCGCCACCAAACGACAAAACAATATCAGGATTATTTTCGTCATAATCAAAAGGAAGTATAATATTTGTCGTTTTACCATAACATGCATATTTCATATAATCACCGTTTATAAATATTATCTAAAAACAATCCGATGTTCTCCAATTCGTACTCTTCGGGTCGAACCTTTTCAACAGATATTTCCGCAATTGCTTGTTTAATTTTTGCCATTTCTTCATCAAGTTGGACTGTAATTTTCGATGCTTCAACCAATCGCTCCTTGATCTCATCGGGTATTTGGCGATAATACTTGTATTTAAGCGAATGTTCTATTGAAGCCCACAGATGCATTGCATAGGTGCGAATCTGAAATTCAATATTAATCGGTACTCTACCGTCAACCGTTTCGACACCATATTTTGCAATCAAATGTAATGATCGATAGCCGCTTGGCTTAGAGTTTTCGATATAATCCTTAATAAGAAAAATATCAATATCTTTTCTTGTTTTTAATAATTCAAAAACATGATAAACATCTTGAATATACTTACAAATAATACGTATTCCAGCGATATCATAAATTTCCTCGGAAATATTATGAAAATCAATACCCAACCTTTCCGCTTTTTCCAAAATACTGCTAACCGTTTTAACTCTTCCTGAAATACTTTCAATCGGATTGCTAATCTTCTTAAACAAAAACTCTTTTCTTATTGATTCGAGTTTAATAATGAAGCCGCTAACCGCCAATTCATACGGTAAAAGAAAAGAATTCCAAAACCGATTTTCGTTTATCATAACCCAACCTTTCCGTTTATTTAAACCCTATCCAAATATATTATACATGTATTTTAAATAATTCTCAATATATAGTTTATTTTCTTCAAATAAATGGATTAGCAATTTTCATTATTATTTTTGTATTTATTTTAAAAATAGACAATAATATAATAAACTCGGTTTTTTTCGTGAATACTTGCAATTTAATTATTATTATGTATAATAATAAATAATATCTAAAATAGTAATTGGGAGGACAATATGCATCTTGGAAACTTAGTAGAATTCAGAACTCTCTTATCAGAAGAAGAATATAATCGTTTAATGGAAAAATTTAAAGGCAACCGAATGGATATGCAAACAAATCACTATTTTGATACCAAAAGATTTTCTTTAAAAGCTCATGATGCATCGCTTAGAGTCATCGAACGCGATACTTTGACTTTAATTCTAAAAAAGAAAAAAGGATATAATCTTCAAGATTTTCCGTTTTCAATTACTAGGGAAATTTTCGAAAACATCTGTAAAACCGGAATTGTGCCGGAAAGCGAAATCGCTACTGAATTAACTCCTTTGATTGGCGACCAAAAGTTAATAAATTTCCTTAGTCTATCAACACTGAGATTGTTTTTACCCTATAAAAACGGTGTACTCTTTATTGATAAAAGTCATTATCTTGAGCAAACCGATTACGAATTGGTCTATGAAACCAGTTCATACAATTTAAGAGAGTTTGTACAGTTAATCGGGGAATTCGAGTTACAATACAAAAAAACCGAAAAAAAAATCAAAAGAGCTTTTAAAGCATATAAGAGATTTAATTAAAAACGGACTCTGTTACGAGTCCATTTTTATTTTGTAAATTTTATGTTTTTAACATAATCACATTCTTCACCGGGGCTGTGCGGCTTAAAACAATAACCGCAATCCATTTCTCTGATTTCCTGAGGTAAAAACAATTCAATATCATCATCATTATATCCAACCTGGATTTCGGCATCGGTAACAATAATCGGCCTTTTTAACACACTGGGATTATTGACTATAAATTCTATTAAATTATGAGTTGACATATTATATAAACTTATACCCATTTCTTTAAATATTTTTGATCTTGTAGAAATAATATCTTCAAAACCATTTTCACTTCTTACCAGCATTTTGAAAATATCTTCTTTAGAAATAGGGGTTGTAAATATATTTTTTTCTTCATATTCAATATTATATTTTTCAAAATATTTTTTTACTTTGCGGCATGAAGAACAACTAGGCGAAGTATATAATTTGATCATCTTTCATCAATCCCTTTCGTTATCATATTTTAGCATTTTTTAATAAAAAAGTAAATATATTGTCCCGATTTTTTTAAAATTTTATCTCATTACATTATGATAATTTCATATAGGGCTATATATTAATTATTCAGTAATAAACATAAAAATTGCGCCGTGATATTGCCCTTTTATAACGTTTTTAGGGTCTTATTTTAGCGCTCCTGCGGTTTTCACCGTCCAATATACTTTTATCAGGTATTAGTAAATTATGACGTGTCAAGGGAATTTTAAACTATTCAATGGAACTGTTGAAATAAAAAAGTGTATTTTCTACAACGATAAAAAATACACTTAATTTTATTTCCGTTAGATTAAATATATCAATAGTCCGACTAGAAAATATATTGTTCCCACAATAAGGAAGGGGTATATTTTTATTGGTTTTCTCGTTCCCCTTAATTCGTTATATTCAAAATATGTTTCTGGAAAATCATCAGATTTATCTTTTTTAAAAACCCTAAACAATTTTTTTACTCCATAACTTATTATATTAAAAACCCCTTCTTGATCAATATAAATTATGCCTGCTCCCATCCAGAGAAAAAATCCAGTAATCATAAAAGCATCAACAAACATACCGCCCTGATAAGGCAAATTTTTTTTTACCGACAGTAAAATAATAAAAATAAAAATTAAAACAGCTACAATATTTGGGACTAACCATTTTTTCATTTCTTTTCCTCCCGCTTTTAGATCAAATATTATTTTACTAAAAGCGACAATCTACCGGCATAAATACTGAATAATCCAGCTATAATCGCTAAGGCAGCGTGAATTATCGCGCCTGTTTCAATTTTAATAATCAGGTTCTGATATTTTTTACCGAGTAATATTGATTCTATCTCTATTATTTCTTTTAATTCCGAAACAATGCCATTTAATCTAATCAGATAAATTATCGGTATAACCATTAAGAAAAATGCCGCAACAAAATACACTAGATATTTAGGCACTTTCCCTAATTTTATATTTACCAAAACGCCGAATAATAAAGGGATAAAGTAACTGATCGAAGCCATAAAACTATAATATTTATAACCGACTTCACCGGTACCTATTTTAAAGGCGAGATTGAAGCCCTTGAAATAATCGGTTATCGGAACATATTGCGGCATTTGGCCGACTTGAACCAAATAATCTACTTTTAAAATCAGCGCATTGGTAAATATCATCAAAAATGATATAAGTCCCAATATTAAAATAACTATCGGTAAGAAAATTTGTTCTTCAGTATATTTTCTATAATTACGCATAAATAATCACCGGATTTTATTCTAGATTTAACTCTTTACGATACGATTTAACCTCATTTTGACTTGCATAAACAAAATGACCCGGATAAATTTCAACCATTTTTGGTTTATCTGCCGTAAATTTGCGAAGAGATGGATTATATGAAATCCTTTGCCGTGTTTTTTCATAATCAGGGTCAGGCAAAGGGACGGCTGATAACAATGATTTTGTATAAGGATGTAAAGGATGTTTAAACAGTTCATCAGAAGTTGCAATTTCAACAATCCTACCATAATACATTACGGCAATACGATCACAAAAGAATTTTACTACTGATAAATTATGAGCGATAAAAAGAATAGTCAGATCAAAATTTTTCCTTAAATCATTAAGTAAGTTAATTATTTGCGCTTGAATAGATACATCCAATGCGCTAATCGGCTCATCAGCAATAATTAATTCAGGATTCACAATTAAAGCTCGGGCAATGCCGATTCTTTGCCGTTGACCGCCGCTAAACTCATGGGGATAGCGGTTAGCATGATCGGGAAGTAACCCTACCAATTCCAATACTCTGTTAACTTCTTTATCTATGAATTTTTTATCTCTAATACCGTTAATAATTAATCCTTCGGATACAATTTCTTTTACGGTCATGCGGGGGTTTAAAGAATCAATCGGATCCTGAAAAATCATTTGCATACTAGTCATAATTCCTGGATTACGGCGATTAATTCGTTTGCTTATCTTTTTCTCTCTTAGCAATTCATTAATTCGGGCGTTTTTTTCTTCAATAAAGTCTTTGAGTTCCTGTTCTGCTTCAATAATTTCTTTTCCGACCCATTCCGAATCAAACTTTTTCTCTTCACCTTTTAATTCGGATATTAAATTGTTGATTTCTTGCTTTTTCTCGTCGATTTCCTTTTTTAATCTTCTTATTTCAAGGTTTTTTCCACGATTACCCGAACTAATCCTGTGACCCTTAAAATAAATATCACCGTCGGTTATATTATATAATTTAATTATTGCCCGACCGGTCGTCGTTTTCCCGCAACCGGATTCGCCGACTAAACCAAATACTTCACCTTTATAAATATCAAAACTGATATTATGCACCGCTTTTACAACAACTCTTCTTTTACCGAATCCACTAGAAAAATATTGGCGAACTTTTTTTAATTCTAAAATCTTTTCTTTATTCTCAGTCATTGGATTTCGCCCCTTTACTTATGAAATATTTACCTTTAATGGGTGATTCAATATGGGGAGCATCAGGATGTAAAAGCCATGCTGCCGCATAGTGGGTGTCAGTTACCTTAAAAAATGGTGGTTCCTCTTCAAAATCAATTTTCATCGCATAACGATTTCTCGGAGCAAAAGCATCACCCTTAGGCGGGAAAAGCATATTCGGCGGCGTGCCGGGGATGGCGTTCAATTGACCTTTAGCCTGTTCCAAAGCCGGCATGCTTTCAAGCAGAGCCCATGTATAAGGATGTCTGCTATCATAGAAAACCTCTTCAGCTTTACCGTATTCAACAATTTTACCGGCATACATAACGGCAATCCGGTCGGCCATATTAGCAACAACACCCAAGTCATGGGTTATAAAGATAATCGATAAGCCACGGTCTTTTTTTAATTTATTGATTAATTCCAATATTTGTGCTTGAATCGTTACGTCAAGTGCCGTCGTTGGTTCATCGCAAATGAGTATTTCCGGATTCATTGCTAAGGCAATGGCAATAACAATTCTTTGTCTCATCCCACCGGAAAAATGGAATGGATATTGATAATATCTTTTTTCCGGTTCGGGAATGCCTACTTCGCGCATTAATTCCAAAGCCCTAACTTTAGCAGCTTTTTTACTCATTTTATTTTTCAAAATCAAGGCTTCTGTTATTTGGCGGCCAATTTTCATAATAGGATTAAGACTGGATAGTGGGTCTTGAAATATCATACCAATCATTGAACCGCGAATTTTATGAAAATCCTGTTCTTTTACTTGTGATAAATCTATATCGCGATAATAAATATGACCGTCATCGATAATCGCATTACCGGCTAGTATTCCCATTACCGCCCGGCTGGTTACCGATTTCCCACTACCGGATTCGCCGACAATACATAGTGTTTCTCCGCGTTTAAGATCAAAATCAACACCGCGTACCGCCCTTACCAAACCGGCTGGAGTTTTAAATGAGATTGTTAAATTCTCTACCCGTAAAATTACATCGTCAGGTAATATCATTTTATTCAACTCCTCTCAATGAAGGATTAAGCGCATCACGCAAACCATTTCCAAACAAATTAAAGGAAATCATCAGTAAAGATATTATCAATGCCGGAAAGATAGTTAAATACGGATAGGTTGTAATCCCAATTGCTTGACCGTCTGATAATAATTTACCGATTGACACACCACCGCTAATTCCCAAACCGAGATATGAAATCATCGCTTCCGAAAAAATAGCACTCGGAATAATCAATACCGAAGATGTAACGATTGGTCCTAAAGCGTTGGGTAGAATATGCTTAAAAATTAAACGACTGTCTTTGGCCCCTAAAGTCCTTGCCGCTAAAACATATTCGCGCCCTTTATAGCGATAAAACTGTGATCTAACCATATTAGAAGTCCCAATCCAACTGGTCAGTACCAAGGCTAGTGCTATCGTAAACAAAGTACTTCCTAAATACAATACAACTAAAGTCATTATTGCTATCCAGGGAATACCGCTTAATATTTCAGAAAATCTTTGTAAGGCCATATCAATTGCACCGCCGTAATATCCGGAAACAGCCCCGTAAATAACACCGACCGTCACCGTTACGATGGCAACAAACAATCCAATTAATAGCGAAACCCTAGTGCCTTTCCACACGCGTGACCACATATCACGGCCGAGTTGATCGGTTCCGAATAAAAAGTAAAAACTCTTATCGCTTTTAAAACCAAACTCTTTTAACGGATTAACCTGAACCTTATATTGTTCAAAACCAGGAGTTTCATCGTTAATATCAATAGGATCGCCGATAACCGCTCCCTTTGCTAATAAATCCTCATATTCTTTCCTGCTTAACCAACCGCTTATATAAGGAAGAGTCCGACTTTTATATTCATCATATTTAAAATCAATAACTTCAACTTCTTTATTATCCTGAATGTCGATATAAGGCTTTGAACGCCAAACGATACACTCTTCAAAAAAATAGTTCTTATAATCAGGATCATCAGGTTGCACTTCAGAAATGCTTTTAATGTATTGTGTGCTTTGCTTATTGTATTTACGAGTTCCGGCGGCAATACCGATTTTACTTAATAGCGGGATTTTGGCTGGTAATTGACTAAATCGTTTTTCTTGGGCATAAACGCCGCGCCCCCCGATATGGGGACCGATAATTGACATAATTATTATTATAATTAAAATAACGAATCCCAAAACGCTTGATTTATTGCGGGCAAAACGACGGGCAGCATCGCCAAAATATCCGATAGCTTTGGTTTCAAACTTTTTATCGAATATTTTAGTGTCCATTTGGACGAATTCAAATTTATTTATATCAATATGTTTATATTCGTTCATTATTTTCTACTCCCCATTCTAATTCTTGGATCAACTATTCCATAAGTTAAATCCACTATAAGTGTGGCAACTAAACTAATTATCGTATAAAATGCCAAAGCCGTCATTGTTAAATTATAATCCTGTATGCCGATTGACTCAATTAAAATTCCTGCCACTCCGGGAACGCCGTAAACCCGTTCAATAACCAATGAACCAAATAAAATTCCGATAAAATTTCCGATAATTATCGGTACCAAGGGAACCATCGAATTTCTCATTCCATGTCTAACCGTCGAATGGAAACGATTAAGTCCTTTTGTTCTTGCCAATAAAATAAAATCCGATGTTAAAACTTCAATTAACTCAGCTCTGGTATAACGCGTTAGAACTGCAATCGGTCCAAACGATAATGATAATACCGGAATAATCATATCCTTATAATTAGCCATATCACTCGGGCGATACTGTATGGGTAACCCTAAATCATTTGCTGATAGCATCATCATTGTTACAACAACAAATGAAGGTATCGAAATAAATAAAATAACAAATACAGAAATAATATAATCGATTGGTTTATTTTTTCTTAAAGCTGCTACAATTCCAAATAAAAGTCCAAGCGGAATCGATATTACAAGCGAAACCAAATTTAAACGCATAGTTATAGGTAAAAACTGAGTTAAAATCTCAAATGTATCGCGACCCAAAAGATAATGTGTCGACACTCCCCAATCCCAATGAAAAATTACATTTTTTAACCAATACAAATACTGAACAAACAAGGGCTTATCATAACCCCATTGCTTTCTCATTAATGCATAATCCTCAGGCTTAACTTTATTCATTAAATATTGTAATTCATTATTGTCCGGTAACAATTTAATAAGAAAAAAAGACAATGATAAAATAATAAATAAAGTAATAAATATTAAAAATAACCGTTTTATTGTATATCTAACCATATGTTTCCTCCTTGAAGATAACGAGCCAACAAATAATTTGTTGGCCCGTTAACTATAAATCACTTTCTATTGGATTACCACAATGTATTATTCGGCAGGCGCTTCTGCTTCCACACCCATCTTAACAAATACTTTGCCAGCTGTTGCGGAATATAGCGCGTCAAACGACCAGTATTTAGCACCGTCAAGTTCACCGTCGCCATCAAGATCCAAATCGATTAGAATTGATGGATTGTGAGAGTCAAAGCCCAAACTTAACAGTAAACCACTACGGTTGTCATCACAGAAGCATTCCATTAGCCCAATTGGATCTAATAAACCACCAGATATTCCAGCCAGTGCCAAGTCATAACGGCCTTTCATCTGTTTTTCATAATAAACGTTCATACCGGGCTGAGGTGCTGCTGTAACTTTAATTTCAATATTAGGATATTCTGTTTGAGCATTAAATGTTTGTTCTAATTCTTCAGCCAAATAATCAAGAATATTTGTCCAGGTCACACTGTCAAATGCTGCAATTTCAATTTTAATAACGGTCTTCTTCTTTGCCGTTCCTTCAGTAATAACACCTTTTTGCAACATGCTCTTTAAGGCTTTTACATAGTAATCGGTTGCAAGTGCTTTATTATAACCGAAAGATTTTGCACTGAGTTTAATATCACCTTCGAAGATTCCATCTCCGACTAGTTTTCCCGCATCAGTATCACGATATGCTTGACCTGCTTTCGGATCAACTACATAAGCCTGAGTATAATAGAATTGTTCTGGCGATAATGTCTTACCGAGTTCTTCAGCAATATATTGACGATTCATAGCAAAATACAATGCCCACATAAAATCATCTTCCTGAAGAATAGGTTTAGTTTCCCATGCACCAATACCAAAATCCATATCCAATTCAGCTTGAGTGGCACGGTTAACAGAGAATCTAAACGCGGTGGCACCCGGCGCTTTTTTCAAACCGGCATTATTTTTGTATTGCTCGTAGTGGGTAGCCGGAACATTAACTACATCTAATTGGTTATTTTCAAACATTTCCAATGCGGCATTTGCATCTTTTACAATTGTATAATGAATAACAGCAGGTGTATACTCTTGGCACCCTGTATTGTAAACATAATGTTCATTCTTAGTGAATCTGTATTGTTTACTAGATTCCCAATATGACATATAATATGCACCGCTGTTCATATATTTATCAAGTTCAGAGCCATAATTTGTAACTTTTCTATCTTTATCAAAACCAGCTTCGAACAAAGGCTTATATACTGGAGCGAAAAGGAATCCAGTTGTATTATAGTGAACATCCCATTGCTGGAAGGGCAGTTCTAATTCTAATACAAATGAGAATTCATCCACTTTGTGGACACCGACCTGATCCCAATCAACAGTTTCATAGGCTCCGTTTTCGACACCTTTTGAAGGAATATTAGAATTTCCTTCAGCATCTAGTTGCTTAAAGTATTTTTCTCCATTCTTAATGGGAACTCCGGCAGAACTATAGAAATAGTTGGCGCGTGAATTTTGTTGAACTGGGTCAAGAGCCATCATATATGAATAAATAAAGTCGTCCGCTTTAATTTGTTCTTTCTTTGCACCGGTTTTATCAACCCAGAATAAGTTATTACTTAATGTAACTTTCCAGGCTGTTCCTGAATATTCATCGGGATCAAAGTCTTCAATTACTTCCCATGCTTCAGTTTCTTCATTATATGCAACCGGCTCAGCAAATTTTGCTGCGGCAGATGCTTGCATTACATAACCGTCAAAATCATCATTAAATTCAAGTGAAAATAGGCTTAATTCGGTTAAAGTCATCATATCAGACTCAATACTATCTTTATACATTAAATGATTAAATGTTTTCGGATTAGCAGTAGTATAAGTCCGATAAGGATGATCGGCATCGTTATCTTTTAAAGTACAGTAAAATGCACCAAATCCCATTATTGGGACGAATTCTTTCGTCGGTAATGTTACCCTATCTGAATAAACAACGGCTCCACTGTTATTAACAACGGGAATACTTGCTCCTTTATTGATTAAATGTCTTTCCAAAGCGGCTAAAATTTGGGCCTTAACTTCAGGAGTTGCATATTTGAAGCTAATTTCCATTCCATCTGCTCCGCCTGCTAACTGATTTGCATTTAATTCAGTTAAAACTTGGAATGGGAAAGAAACGGATCTTGTCTTCTTACCATCTTTAGAAGTTACGGAAGCAGTAATAACCACTTTCCCGGCTGCCTTAGGATTAACTAAACCTTTTTCATCAACTTCGGCAACTAAACTATTAGAGGAAGACCATAGAACTTTCTCATCATAATTAAAAGTATCATTAACTTTTGCTTCCAACTGAACTTTCTTACCGAGTTTTGTTTCAGTATCACCGTCAACTTCAAGTTGACTTATTACATTAAAATCATACTCAGCTGCAACTTCCAGCGGTACATCTTTGTCTTTAGCGTCTTTAACTGTAAAAGCACTAGCACCAGCTACGCTTGCAGTAATTGTAACAGGACCGTTAACCTTGGCAATAACTAAGCCATTAGGACTAACAGTTGCAACTGTTTCATCAGATGAAGACCAAATTATTTGCTGGTCAGCACCTTCAGGGTAAACCTGAGCTATAAATTGAAATTCTGCATCAATGAATAAAGAATCAAGAGAAACCTTTCCAAAAGGTAAATCAAAGAATAATTTAACTTCTTCGGGTTTAACCAATTCGGATTTGACTTCGACATCAAGAGTGGCTTTTACTTTCTTGTTGCCTTTTAAAGATACAGTCAGAGTTGCTTTTCCGATTTTTTTGGTTTCAACAACACCAATTTTGGATATGACTTCGTCTTCTTTTTCTTCATCCTCACTTTTTACAGTTTTTGGGGCAACCTTAATAACATCTTCATCAGATGATTGCCATTCAAAAACATCGTTATCATCGGCTGGCAGTAATTTAGCTTCTAATTCAACTTCTTCATTTAAAGCAAAATGACTGCGTCCAACGATAGTCAATCTACTGCCTTCGTCTTTTTTGCCATTACAAGCGACTAAAGCGAAAACAGCAATAAACAGCATTAACGCACTGAATAACTTCTTCATTGCTTATGTTTTTCCTCCCTTTTTTTTTAAACACATATAAGGTTTTATATTATTATAATAATTATCGCTGTCAATGTCAAGAAGAAAATAAAATGTAAGCGTTTTATTTAATATTTGCTTGCAAAAAAAGCCGAATGTTAAGCGTTTTCATAAATAAGATAGGGTTTGACAATTAACTTATTAAGACTTATAATATAGTATAAGTCAATAATGGTGTTAGAATCACTGCTTGGAGGTCAAATTATGAAAATAATATTGTCAGGAATAAAGCCTTCCGGTATACCGACATTAGGTAATTATATAGGAGCTTTAAAAAATTTCGTAAGCTTGCAAGAAGAAATGAAAGATTTTGAATTTTTCGTATTCGTTGCCGACTTACATGCCATTACGGTTCCTCATGATGTAGAAGAACTACGCCAAAACATTCGTAGTGTTGCCGCTTTATATTTAGCAAGCGGACTTTCCGTGGACAATTTATCTCTTTTTGTACAATCGGAAGTCCATGAACATGCGGAATTGGGTTATATTCTTCAAACCATAAGTTATATGGGAGAATTGGAACGGATGACACAATATAAGGATAAAGCTAAACAGCAAAAAAGCGGGATTCCTGCCGCTTTATTTAATTATCCAATTTTAATGGCGGCTGATATTTTACTTTACGATGCTCAGTACGTTCCGGTTGGCGAGGACCAAAAACAACATTTAGAACTTACCCGTAATCTTGCGGAAAGATTTAATAATCGTTACGGGGAAACATTTGTTGTTCCGGAAGTCCTCGTTACCAAAACCGGTGCAAAAATAATGGATTTGCAAGATCCATTAAAGAAAATGGATAAATCGGCGAACAATGAAAAAGGCTGTATTTTTCTATTGGAACCGATAGATACCATTAAAAAGAAAATTAAAAGCAGCATTACTGATTCAGAGAGTAAAATTAAGTATAGCAAAAGTAGAAAACCGGGTATATCAAATTTAATAACTATCTATTCCGCCTTAACCGGATTAACTTATACCGCGATAGAAAAAAAATACGAGAATGCCGGATACGGTTTATTCAAAAACGATTTGGCTGATATTGTTGCCAATGAAATCGGAATTTTGCAAGAAAAATATCATAAAATCATAAATTCTAAGATGCTTGATGATATTCTTGATATGGGTAAAGCCAAAGCTCAAGCAATTGCTCAAAAAAAGATTAGAGAAGTATACAATAAAGTCGGTCTTACCCGCGGATAAAATAAAAAAGGTGAAATCATCACCTTTTTTACTTTTTATGCTTTATTAAATAATAATTTTTCTTTCCGCGTCGAATTACGGTAAAAGCATTTTCAATCGCCTTATCGATTGTAATAAGATAATTAATATCTTTGATAATATCGCCATTCACGCTGACAGCACCATTATTAATAAATTCCCGGGCTGCTCTTCTACTGCTGGCAGCATTAACGGTAACCAGTGCCTCTACTATATTAATATCTTCTTTCGTTGTAATTGACGGTACATCTTTAAATCCAACAGATATATCATCGGCACTTAAATTTTTGATATCACCATTAAACAATGATTCCGACACTTTAACGGCTTGACAATAAGCTGCTTCACCATGAACCATTAACATAATTTCTCGCGCTAACGCTTTTTGTGCTTCACGCAGATGCGGTTTAGTTTGAACCCTTTCTTCAAGCCCATCTATTTCCTCTTTACTTAAAAAAGTATAGTATTTGAGAAATCTTATTACATCGTCATCGGTAGTATTGATTAGAAACTGATACATTTCATAAGGGGTGGTAATATTTTTATCCAGCCATACCGTTCCCGATTCAGTTTTACCAAATTTAGTGCCATCATTTTTAGTAATCAATGGAATAGTTAAACCAAAAACACGGGCTTCGGGGCCGACTGTTTTTCGTATTAAGTCCAACCCAGCCGTAATATTGCCCCACTGATCTTGTCCCCCAATTTGCATTTCACAACATAAATTATCATCCAGATACATATTTAAAAAATCAATGCTTTGCATTATCATATATGAAAATTCCAAATACGTAATACCTGATTCGAGTCGTGATTTAATTGCTTCTTTTGCAAGCATCATATTTATGCTGAAGTGTTGGCCATAATCGCGCCACATATCAATAGCTTTTAATTGGCTTAACCATTCATAATTATTTTTTAAAATACAAGTTTTATTATCAAAAGAGAAAAAACGGGAAAATTGTTTTTTAAAAGCCTCGGCCCATTGCTGTACGGTTTCGGCTTCATTCATAGTTCTTGCGCTTTTTTTTCCGCTAGGATCACCAATCAAACCGGTTCCTCCACCGATTAGAATAATAATCCGATGCCCTTGTTTTAAAAACCGCATTAATGTAACCATCGGTAACAACGAACCAATATGCATGCTTTCCGCAGTTGGATCAAAACCACAGTATAAAGTTATCGGTTTTTCCTTTAGTCTTTTCTCTAACTCTTCTTCATTGATTATGTCATAAATCAAACCACGCCATTTCAATTCTTCCAATAAAGACATAATAATCCTCCTAATATTAAAAATGCACTAAAGAATGCCCTAAGGACATGTTTTGTTGCTTTTTTTATTTAAATTAACTTATCTAGTTGATTCGCGCCAAATCATTCTGTATGGCACATAAATATTGGCATGCTCTTTTTGGGCTTTTTGGTGTTCCCCGTTACGTTTCATCAATTCAGTTAAATAAGCCATTGCTTGATTCCCAATATCATAAATCGGTGTCTCAACACAGGTCAATTTCGGATTAGACAATACTGCATATCTTGTGTTTTGAAAACCAATAACCTGTAAATCCTCAGGTACTTTGTAACCTTTCTTGATAACAACATTCATAAAAGAAATTGCCATTGAATCGCGGACAGCTAAAGCGACTTCCGGAACTTTCTTGTCAATTACTTCAGTAAAATCTTTTTCATTTACGCCAACATCACCGCTTGAATAAATAATATTTAGCGGAAGGCTATGTTCACGCATCGCTTTTTCATATCCTTTTTGTTTCATATCGTTAACAGTATATTTGTGCTCAGTAGAAATAAACAAAATGTCTTTATTCCCACGATTAATCATTTCTTTTGTAACATCATAAGCACATTTTTCATCATCAATTAAGACGCTTGTATACTGCGCCGTTTGCGATATAGCGTTAACAAAAACCACAGGAACAGGAGTCTTTTGAAGCAGTTTAAAAGTTTCAGGTGTCATTTCATCATTCATAAACAGTATGCCGTCTACGCTTGAGGCAATGACATCCCCCCATAAATCTCGTTGCAATTCAGTATCGGCGCCGATGAACAAGCGAAGGGTATAACCAAATTTCTTAGCGCTATCATCTATGCCTTGAATCATTTCCGCAACCGAAGCTCTGGTTATTCTCGGCATCACAATCGCAACTGTTGTTGATCGGCGACTGGCCAGTCCACGGGCGTTGGCATTAGGCTTATATCCTTTTTCTTTGATAATTTTTAATACCCTAGTCCGCGTCGACTCTTTAACCTTCTCGGGGTGATTTAACACACGGGAAACTGTAGCTAAACTTACTCCGGCAGCACCTGCTATGTCGTAAATTTTCACTTGATTCATCATCTTCACCTCTCTTTACCTTTTATTTATATTATCATATTATGAAAATAAAAGCAAGTATTTTCATAATAATTGCTTAATATATTTGTCAATATTGCCTGCACCTAAAAATAGAATTACTGAATTATGTAGTCTTTTAATTTCTTTTAAATGTTTTTCATGAAAGGGCGTGGCATTGTTAAAGATCTTTATTACATCATAATCAAGTTTTTTATCATCGTTTTCTCTTTTTGAGGTAAATGTTTTTGCAAGATAAAGCTTTACACCGGTAAAAACTTCTTTGAATGATTTTTTTAATCGTAAAGTTCGGCTATATGTATGCGGTTGAAATATAACAACGATATTCTTGTCCGGATAACTTTGTCTTATAGCATCAAGACACATTTTTATTTCCAAAGGATGATGTGCATAGTCGTCAATAATTACATTATCATAATAAAAATATTCTTCCATCCTTCGCGATGGCCGCTGATAATTCAGTAACTTTTCTTGTATTATATTTAAATCAATATTGTTTAAATAACTTACGGTTAAAGCCGCCAAAAAGTTATATATCATATGCAATCCCGGAAACGGTAAAAAATAATCGTAAACCTTACCTTTGACATTGACTTCTAGAATAAAACCATTTTTATGTTTCTCCAAAATTTTTCCGCAAATATCAGCATTATTCATCCCAAAGGTAATTTTTACCGGATGCTCTATCTTACGGCAATACTCATCATCATTATTAATTACAAGATATTTTGCGCTTTTTCCGGCTTTTTGAAAAGTCGCCAACACATCATCAATTGATTTAAAAAAATCAGGATGATCAAGATCAATATTGTTAATTATTAAATAATCAAATGTATAATTTAATAAATGATTTTTGTATTCACACGCTTCGAATATAAAAAATTCCGAATTAATTTCTCCTTTACCGGTTCCGTCACCAATTAAGAATGATATTTTTTTATCTTCGAAAAATTTTGCAACCAAACTTGTGGTTGTCGTTTTTCCATGTGTTCCGGAGATGCCGATTTTAGGTGCTTTAAAATATATTTCTATAAACTCATGATAATAATAAAACGGTAATTTTTGAGCCTTTACCGCTGCTATCTCGACATTATCCTCTTTATAACAACTGCTGGCAATATATACCTTCCCTTCCAGAATATTTGCCGCAGAAAACGGTAAAACCTTTATATTTTTTATTTTTAATTTTTTGGAAGTAAAGAACTCTTCTTTAACATCGCTCCCGGTTACATCACATCCCAAATCTTTTAATATTCCAGCCAGAGCCGACATTCCGGTTCCTTTAATACCAATTAAATGGAATTTTTCCATTTTTTCACCTCGTATTATACTATGAAAAATCAAGATATTGGGCAACAAAAAAAGGACTGATTTTTAATAAACCAGCCCATAAATGTTAAAATACAAAATTACCGTTTTTAAAGACTGTAACTTCTTTCCCTTCGGGTGTAATACCGACAATTCCCATATCTTCACTACCAAACATGAAATCAACATGGATCATTGATTTGTTGAATCCTTGCGCAATCATCTCTTTTTCCGTCATTTTTTCGCTATCTTTAATGTTCATCGAATAGGCGCTGCCAAGCGCTAAATGACAAGAGGCATTTTCATCAAAGAGAGTATTATAAAAGAGAATTCCGGTATTAGATATTGGAGAGTCATGAGGGATTAAAGCTAATTCACCGATAGAAGAACTGCCCGCATCAACTTCTAGTAAATTTTTTAGTGTTTCCTTTTCTTGGCGGGCACCGTATTCCACAACCTTTCCGTCTTTGAATATTAAATAAAAATCTTCAATTAACTTACCATTATAATTTAACGGTTTGGTAGCCACAACCTTTCCGTTCACTTTAGCTTTATGGGGCATTGTAAATGCTTCCTCAGTAGGAATATTAGGGGCAAAAACAACTCCGTTTTTAGCGGTTTCGCCACCACCGGCCCAAATATGGCCATCAACTAATCCGATTTTTATATCGGTGCCCAATGCATTTTTAAACTTTAAATATGCAAAGTTATAATCATTCAATATCTTGTTACGCTTAGCCAAATTTTTAATATGTTCTTGCCATTCCAAAACCGGATCATTTTCTTCGGTTACACGGGAAGCAATAAGGATTGCATCTAATAATTTATCAAAACTATTATTACCGGGAAATACTTTGGTTGCCCATTCTTCGGTTGGATACGATGCAATACACCATTGTGCGCCGTTACCCATCAAAAATTTTCGATAAAAATCAAGTCGTTGATTGATTGCCTTAGTATGAACCTGAATTTTATTTGGTTCAATATCCTTTAATAATTCCGGAGTCGGTGCTGAAATTGAAATTGTTGCTACCGTTTTATCAATAAAATATTGATGTTGAGCAACAAAATAATCAGGCACTTCTTGTAATACATCCTTTTTAGCATAAGTATAAAATTGTTTCATAACAATCTCATCGTTCCATCGCATAATAACCTCAGCCGCACCCCGGCGATATGCCTTTTCTACTAACAACCGGGCAAATTCCTTACACTCCACCGGAGAATTAATGACTACTGTTTGCCCTTTTTGCACATTAGCGCCCACTTCTGTAATCAGTTGAGCATATTTGTTTAATTTGTTTAAATTCATGGTACCCTCCATAATATTAATACATCTATCATATCATAAATTTAAAATTTATCAATAATTATTAAAAAACAGCATATGCTGTTTTTTTACTATCTTCTTTCTTTAATTCTGGCGGCTTTAGCTGATAATTTACGAATATAATTAAGCTTAGCCCGGCGAACCTTTCCTTTACGAACAACTGCTATCGTAGCAATTTTCGGGGAATGGACAGGAAAAGTCCTTTCGACACCGACACCATAGGAACTTTTACGAACCGTAAAGGTTTCACTAATCCCGCTGCCGCGTCTTTTAATAACCAACCCTTCAAAGATCTGGATTCGTTCACGGTTTCCTTCGACAATTTTAACATGAACCTTAACGGTATCACCGGGTCTGAATTCAGGTATAGATGTTTGAAGATATTCATTGGTAATGTCAGAAATTAATTGTTGACTCATTATTATCACGCTCCTTATAACCGGTATTCATACATTATTTGCAGCGGAATACCTTTATTGACATTATTACCTTGGATATTATACAACATATAACGCTGTTTAGCAAGTATTATTTTAACAACCGTTGCATTCGCCGATCTCAGGCACAAAATCGTTACCTTTTAACTCAACATAACGATTATATCCACCGGCGAAATAATGAATATTGTAATAACCAGAATTATTCATTAACTCGGTAAAATGACGAGCATCTTCACCGTTATAATCAATTAAAATAATACGGAAATTATATTTGTCACCTAATAAAATCATTAAGTCAGAAGCAATCTCTTCCAATGATCTTACCTTACCGGATCGAATTGTCCGCATACAGAAAAAACCAGGTATCCTGCCGGCAACACAATCATTGTAACTTCGCAGATCATATGCTTTTGTATTACCATTACCGATGTAATTTAAAATTCTATCAAAGTCATCTATATCTTCATCCTTATAAATTTTACCCTGACTTTTGCATGCTGACAATAAAAATAATACGACAAATAACATAATAATTAATTTGTTTTTCAAAAATCCTCACCACGCTTAATTTTTTCCAAAAAGCGATAATCTTCAGGGGTAAGGTTTGCTTTCAGAAGCAAATCATAACGATTATGATAAGTGCGTTCCAATGATTTAAAACGCCGATATTGACGCACTTTTTCATGATCGCCCGATATCAAAATTTCAGGAACTTCCAAACCTTCAAATTTTTGCGGTCGGGTATATTGAGGAAATTCCAATAACATATCGTCAAAACTTTCAATTAGGTTAGAATCCTCATTGCCCAAAACACCAGGAATAAGACGAACAACACTATCAACTATTACTGAGGCAGCAATTTCACCGCCGGTCAATATATAATCGCCAATTGATATTGTCTCATCAATATATTGGTATATTCGAGCATCTATTCCTTCATAATGACCGCATACAATAATCAAATGCTTTTCTTTTGAGAGAGTTTGTGCCTTATTTTGATTATAAACCTTTCCAACCGGAGTAGTCAAAATCTTTCTTGCTTGTTGAAAGTTTTTTATGGAGCGGAGGCAATCAATAATTGGTTGCACTGAAATAATCATTCCCGCACCGCCGCCATAGGAATAATCATCGACTCTTTTATTCTTATCGTTGGAAAACAGGCGAAAATCATGAATTTTAATGGCGGCAAATTGTTTTTCAACTGCTCTTTTTATAATTGAAGCGTTTAGCCCTGAGAACATCTCGGGAAATAAAGTGAGAATATCTATTCTCATAATAATCCCTCGATCGGCGTAATTACAACTCGGCCATTTTCCAAATCAATGTTATGAACAAAGGTTCCGACAAACGGAACTAACGATAGTTTGCCGTTTCTCTGCTCGATAACCAACATCGCTCCTTGCGGATATTCCTGGACATCGGCAATCTTGCCAATAAGGTCTCCCTCGCCATCAACCGCTTTTAACCCGATTAATTGATAATAATAATATTCGTCATCTTCAAGCATAGGCAATTGATTTTTATGAATATAGATATCACAGTTTATATAATCAAGGACATCGTTAATACTAGCGATATTATTAAAAGTAATTAAATCATAATTATTATGAGTACGGTATGAATTTATTATAATTTTAATCATATCCTGTTGATATTTAAGATAAAGTGTGCTGTTTATTTTAAATCTTTCTGCTTTAAAACCGGAATCTGATTTTACTTTTACTTCCCCTTTTATACCATGGGTACCCTTAATTGTACCAATATGAATGTAATCCATCTTGTACCTCTTATAATAATATTATTAGTTTAATCGCATTGCTCTTAATGAATTAAGAATGGCAATGAGTGACACACCGACATCGGCAAATAACGCTTCATATATCAAATAATCAAGAATAAAAGCAAAAAACGAATTATTAATAAAAGGTTCCAGTAAAGCAAGTAACAATACAGATATTTTAACAATTAATGCTAGACAAATATTTTGTATTACGATTTTTCTTGTTTTTTTAGCTATTTTCTTAGCAGTTGCAAGTTTGCTTAAATCATCGGTCATCAATACGATATCTGCTACTTCAATCGCCGCATCACTGCCTAATCCACCCATAGCAATACCGACATCGGCACTACTTAATACGGGGGCATCATTTATTCCATCACCAACATAAGCAATTTTTTCATTAGTTTTACTTAATCCCTGTTTTAATTCCAACACTTTTTCAACCTTGTCAATCGGTGACATATTAGCATAAAATTCATCGATACCCAGCTGAGCACTAACTTCTTCAGCTATCAGCTCATTATCGCCGGTCAGCATAAATGTTTTCTTTATACCCATATCCCGTAACTCAGCGATAGCGGTCGCAGCATTTTCTTTAATTTCATCCTTAATAATAAAACAGCCTTCAACATTATTATTAATGGCCATATAAACTTTATTGCCCGGCTCATCAATTTCTTTAACCAGAATTCCGTTATCCGTAAGATATTCGACCCGACCAATATGAATATCATATTTGTCAACCTTATTGTTTACGCCGGTCCCAACCGCAAACTTTTTAAAGCGAATTCTTTGTACCGATATATTATCAGCGCCGTAAGCATCAATTATTGCTTTAGCGATTAAATGTTTAGAATTGAATTCGGCATGCGCCGCTAATTCCAATAGTTTTTCTTCACGGAAATCATTATAACTGATAATCCTATCTAGAACAAATTTTCCCTTTGTTAAGGTGCCGGTTTTATCGAAAGCGAAATACTCGACAAAATTCAAAGTTTCAAGATAATTGCTTCCCTTTACCAGTATACCTTGACGACTGGCACCGCCAATGCCACCGAAAAAACCCAATGGTATCGAAATTACCAGGGCGCATGGGCAAGATACAACAAGAAAAATCAATGCAATTTTAATCGAGTGTTTAAAACCGTCTTTCCAACCTATAACAAGCGTCGGATTAATAAACGGCAGAACCGCGGCAATGATTAACGCCAAAATAACAATAGTCGGCGTATAATATTTAGCAAATTTAGAAATAAAGTTTTCTGACTTTGATTTTAGACTACTCGCGTTTTCAACAAGATTCAAGATTTTTGAAGCCATTGAATCTTCATATATTTTAGTCACTTTAATATTTAAATTGCCGTCAATATTAATAGTTCCTGATAAAACTTCATCTCCTTCACTGACATCCCGGTGAATACTTTCCCCGGTTAATGCTGAAGCATCAATCGCCCCTTCTCCTTCAATTACCATACCGTCCAGAGGGATGCGTTCACCGGGGCGCACAAAAATAACATCTCCGACAACGATTTCCATTGGGTCGACTTCAACTAATTCATCATTTACGAATAATGAAGCTTTTTGCGGCTGAATATCGATTAGTTTGGCAATGGAGCGGCGGGAATAGTTAACTGCATACTGCTGACACAATTCACCGATACGATAAAATATCATAATAAATACGGCTTCATCATAATAGCCAACGGCAAAAGCGATTATCGTTGCCATTGACATTAAAAATTTCTCATCAAAGATGCGTCCGGATTTAATATTTTTAAAAGCACCATAAAGAATATCGCCTGCCAATAAAATATAGCCGGTAACATAGGTAACATAAATAATTGTATAAATCAAAAACTCTTTGATGTCAAACCGTCTTAAAATAGTCTTTAAAATAAACCCTAACAAAAAAATAGAAAAGCCGATAATGAAATATGTTCTTCTCCCTTTGTCTATTTTAATGCTGCTTTCATAAAAAGGCTTTTGCTTAATAACCGCCTGAACTTTAATATCCGCATCAACACTTTCGGCAATGTTTTGTACCTTCTCTTGTAAATTATCAATTAGGTTTTTATCGCTAGACTCAATAATAAAGCGGGTTGATGCAAAATCGACAATGATTAATTCATGATTAAACGTTCTTTTAGCAATTCGTTCTATTTTGGCGGCACAATTAGCACAATCAAGATTTTCCAGCCATAATATTTTACGATAAGTTGGGTTTATCTCTTTTTCTTCGATTTCAATATTTTGATCGACATTTTTAATGGTATCAAGAATAAGTGATATATCTTCATCGATTTTATCGCAATTTTTAAATTCAACTGACAACACATGTGTAATCGAATTTATTTTAATAATACCATTATTGAAGGAGCGGTTTACATCAAATTCAATTTTCCTGATAATGCTGCTTGATGCAATATTTTTAAGATAGAATTGTTTTCGGAAACACTTCATAATGGGCAATCAGAAGTGTGTATAAAATGTTTTTGCGATATCAAATAAATATATATTTGTAACATAATTGGCACACTCCTTTCCTTTCCGGTATTTCATTAATTAAATAAATAATAATATGTTTTTCAACTATAAATTAAAAAGAATCAACCGATATTTCAATTCTCTTACCGTTTTTGGCAGCACAAGCATAAGCAATTGTGCGAATCGAATTTATTATTCTTCCTTTTTTACCGATAATACGACCGATATCTTCAGGGTTAACCATTATGTGGATAACTATCTTATTGTCTTCATCCGCAAATTTCTTCACAACCATTTCATCCGGATAGCGGATTAACGGCCCGACCAAATCTGTCATAAATTTTTCATAATTCATTTTATTCATTCTTTCTTACCTGCTTTTGTTGTACATATTTTTCATTAATGCCCACTTTTCTAAATAAGGATTTTACCGTGTCCGTTGGTTGTGCGCCTTTATTTAACCAGGCAAGTGCTTTTTCTTCATCAATTTTTAATTTATTGTTTTCAATCGGTTGATAAATGCCGATTATTTCAATAAATCTGCCATCGCGCGGATTACGTGAATCAGTAGCCACCACGCGATAGTAAGGTCTTTTCTTTGAACCAAATCTCTGCAATCTTAATTTTACAGCCATAAATATTCCTCCTTGATAAATTCATTATATTTTACCATTAAACAAAAAAACTGTCAAGCATTTTTACTTAACAGTCAAAATAATAAATATAGTTTTATCGTCTAAAGCATAACAGATTATCCGAATTTAATGACCTCAGTCTTTTCAATTATATCATTTGTTGGCTTTTCCCAAAACTCATTTATCAGTATATGGTTAATCTTTAATTAACATTAAGGTTTATGTTTAAAATTAAACTGATGTCCAAAATACTTCATTATAAATGATTAATTATTTCGGGTTAGTAAAGTACTTAACCATTGCACTCGCAAAATTGACTTGTCTTTTTATCGATTCCAGTTTATCATATGTAGTAATTTTTAACGTTTTCTTAACAACGCGTTCAAATTCGGTAAAATACTTTGGATCCAAATCTAAATAATAGTACCACTTTGGGTGACGACGCAGGTAATCCAGATACTGCTCGTTATTATATAATTTTTCGACTATTTCATCTCGCATTTAATCCCACCAATCACTATAAGGCGTAGTAATATACGGTACCCGATTAGTGCTTTTGGGGCCGATTGTCTGCGCAATCTGTATTACTTTCTGGATTGAATTTAAAGTGCGATTAAAATTATCTGGATTAATTTTTTGAATATAACCTATTATATTTTTAATGCTGTCGACATTCAAAGAAATATTATTGCCGCTGCGCTGAATCGGATTGCTGTTTTGTGGCTCCTGCCGGTAATTAGCCCACTGTTCATCATTATCACCGTAAATAACCCATTCTTCATAAATGTTTTGCCATGTTCTTTTCCCCGTTCTAACATCATCGCGAATCTTCGGGTGCCTTTTTACAAACTCACGAAACTCATCCATTCTCGATTGCATAATATACCCCCTCGTTATAATTTATTCTTATGGGCGAATAATGTGAATTAATTTTTTAATTTATTTACTTCTTCTGTTGTAAGCAAACGGTATTCTCCCGGTTTTAAACCGGAATCCAAATCGATTGGACCTATTTTTATTCTTTTTAAGTACTTTAACTTTTTACCGAGAATTCGACACATCTGTTTTATTTGGTGGTACTTACCTTCATAGATTGTAAGATAAGCTTTATTGCTTTCAATAATCTCCAACCTGGCCGGTTTAGTTTTAATAAGGCGGCCTTTCCCATCACGAATCATAAGACCTTCGCGACATAGTCTTTCATCTTCCAAGCTGAATTGTTCTTCTGTCTCCAAATAATATTTTTTTTCACATTTGCTCTGTGGTTTAGTAATATTATAAGCAAAATTACCATCATTGGTTAATAAAACGAACCCCTCAGTATCGATATCAAGACGACCCGCCATAAATAAATTGTACTTTTTATAATCTTTTATTAAATCGAGAATTGTCGGCAACTCTAAATCCCGCGTTGCGGTAATATAACCTTTTGGTTTATTTATCATTAAATAAATAAACTCGTGATATTCCAACTGGTTTCCGTCAAAAAAAATCTCATCTTGATATTCATCAATATAAAAATCTGTTTTTATAGTAGTAAAACCGTTTACTTTTACTCGCCCCAGACGAATAATTTGCCGCGAATCGCGACGGCTAACATTTAATGCATACGATAAATATTTATCAAGTCTCATATAACACCACCGTAATTTAACTCACATTTTAGGCTCTTATGCCATATTATAAACTAGAAAAGGAGGTTCCAATGTTTAATAAAAGAGCGAATCAACGTTTTAATTCATATAATAATTTTGATCAAAGATTCGGCCCTATGCCTTCATCATATCCCCAAGGTCCACAGATGACTGATCCAAACCTTAGTTCTTGGTATCCCGATATTCAGAGCAATCGGATCCAAATGGAAATAAGAGAAAATCGCAGGAGAATTAATAATCTGGCAAAGCGAATTATCAGAATTGAAAATTATTTAAGAATACGTGATACTTCTGATTATTCTATTGTTGAAGAAGATCAAATTCCCAATGAATTTTCTATGTAATCACTCAATAAATTGGGAATTAAACCAATCACCATTAATATTCTATCATAAACACTAGGATTCGGCGCAAAAAAAATATTTTTAGGTTAATACACTGGTGATTGAATAAAACAATTCATATACTAAAGTGAATAAAAAGGGAAGGAGGTACTATTAATGTACGGAACATATGGATACGGCTGCGGATATCCGGCAACTAGTGGCTGGGGAAGTGGCTACGGCTATGGATATGCGCTCATCCTTGTATTGTTCATTTTATTGGTAATTATCGGCTCTGCCGCCGTCGGCGGAAGATTTTAATTAATGAAAAAGGAGTATTAAAACTCCTTTTTTCATTTGCATTTAGTTTACTAATATGATAAAATATATATAAATATTAGAGGTAATATATATGTTATTATACAAGGATATAATCAAAGATGACAATTTAATTTTACGAGAAAAATCAGAACCGGTTTCGCTCCCGCTTCAACAAGAAGACATCGAAATCATTGAAAAAATAAATGAATACTTGATTAACGGTTACAACGATGAAATTATAAAACAATATGATATAAGGCCTGCTTACGGCTTAGCCGCCCCTCAAATCGGTGTGCTAAAAAAAATGTTCGTCCTTCTTGCGACCGATGAAAAAGGAAAAGTTCATCATTATGGAGTTATCAATCCGAAAATTATATCCCATTCTGAAGAAAAAGCTTTTTTACCGCAGGGGGAAGGCTGTCTTTCCGTTGACAGAGATGTCGAAGGATTAATCCATCGCCATAAACGAATAAAAACGGTTGTACAACTTTTTAATTTTGATACGAAAACCGTAAAAGAAGAACAACTAAAATTGGAAGGTTTAGTAGCTGTTATCTTCCAACATGAATATGACCATCTCTTTGGCATTTTATTTTATGATTATATTGACAGAGAAAAACCCTTTTATATACCGGAAAATAGCTATTCTGTACATATTGAACAAAAAAATGAAGCAAAATAAAAGGCGAATCAAATCGCCTTTTTATAAATAGTAAATACTGAGGGCAAAAAGCATTTGGGCAATATAATATGTAACTATATTTATCATTTTGATTACTTTAGACTTTGTTACGCTAGTTTCCCCAAAATAAATAAAATAAAGCAACAAATCAGATATCATAAACAATATGGCGCCAATGGCAAGAATTATATTTATTTGTGTAAAGGCATGAGCCATATTTAAAAATGTTATCGCAACAATTAAAGATAGAAGCGAAACATATAAATAATTAAAATATTTTGATTTATTAGATTTGACTCCAATGAGTTTCATTGTTATAATAATCACGATTGTAATAATGATACCTACAATAAAGTACCAATATAGTTTATATGCGGCATATGAGAGAAATGCCACTACATAAAATATATGTCCGCTAAAAAAAAGGATGATTCCCAATATAAAATATTCATTTTTTCGTTTTGGCTTAACTCGGCGCAGCCCTAAAGCAATATCTCCGAAAAAACCGCTAATTAGTCCCGCAATTATCAAAACAGGATAATTACTATTATTGGCTTCACTTTTAAAATAAGTTATAAACCCCATTGCAACGAAACAAAAACTAGTAATAATTTTTAAAATGAATACTGTTTTTATATTGACTTTATAATATAAACACATATAAACCAATATAAAAGCGCATATTAATAATATTATTGGCATCATACTTTTTCACCCAAATAAATAATAACTTATTATTTGGTCTAAATTTGTCGTTTTAAAGTTATATAAAATTAAAATATTTTAAAGCATTAAAAATTCCGTCTTTATTTACATTATCAGTTATGTAATCTGCAACCCTTTTTACTTTTTCCGAAGCATTTCCCATAGCAATACCAATCCCCGCCGCCGCAATCATCTCATAATCATTATCGCCATCACCGAAGGCTATAACTTCATTAAAACTAATGCCCAGATGTTCAGTAAGTTTTTTAATGCCAAAACTTTTTGCGGCGGTCACAGGAAGAACATCATAGCCATGGTTAAACCACCGGATAAATTGAAAATCAGGATGTTTATGGGCTAATATTTTTGCTTCAGACGGCTTACAAAACACCCATAACTGAAACACTTCTCGTTCAAGGTAATATTTTTTATTTACAGGTGGAAGTTCCAATGCCAAAACCTCAAAAGATTTGATTACCCCATCATCCACCCGGCTTATTGCTTCATCCATTTCGCCTTCAAATCCATATGGTAAATCCATTTCCTCAAAATCTTTGATTAACGATTCAATTAAATTTACGCTAAGCGATTGTGAAAAAATAGTTTCATTCTTAACTTTTACAATTTGACCGTTGATTAAAATAAAATAATCTATCAAATCTATTATCTCATTGATTGCATAAAGCATAAATTCAGCTCGACCTGTCGCGATTCCGATTTTATGTTTTTGTTTTAATTTTCGAAGTGCGTTTATAGTTGAAACATGCACTTTGCGGTTTTGGTTGTCAAATAAAGTTCCGTCAATATCAAATAAAAATAATTTCATAATCATCTCACTTTCATATATACTTTATATTTTTCTAAATTCTATCATAAACAGAGAACAAAAACAACTTTTCTTTAAAAACATAATATTTTTTTGTAAGGAGAATAAAATGACTAAAAACACAAAAAAGCACCGTCCGATTATCGAACATTTTAATGACGACAATATTAAAATATTTGCCTTAGGCGGACTCGATGAAATCGGTAAAAATATGTATATTATCGAATGCGGTAACGAAATAATTATTATTGATTCCGGTATTATGTTTCCCGATAATAATTATGGCGTTGACTACATCATTCCTGACTACACTTACTTAAAAAGCAATGAAAACAAAATTGTCGGCCTTTTTATTACCCACGGACATGAAGACCATATCGGAGGCATTCCTTATTTACTGCGTAATGTGAAAATTCCCGCAGTTTATGCCAGTGGGCTAGCCGTCAGCTTAATAAAAATCAAAATGACCGAATTCCGAAATATAACGATTAACCTTGTTGAGTACCATAATAATTCTATTTTTAAATTCAATCATTTTGAAGTATCCTTTTTCCGGACTGTCCACAGTATTCCAGACTCATCAGGAATCGCCATTAAAACCAGATTAGGATACATACTTCATACCGGAGATTTTAAATTTGATTTCAATCCATTAGTCGAGCATGCCGACTATGGTAAATTAACCCGTTATGCAGAAAAAGGAGTTTTATGCTTGCTTTCTGATTCCACAAATGCTAATATAACAAAATTTTCTTCATCAGAAAAAAAGATTGGTGACAGTATTAAAGCTATTTTCGGAAACATTAAAGGGAGAATTATTATCTCAACTTTTGCTTCCAATGTCCATCGTGTCAAACAAATTGTCGACGCCAGCATTCAACACGGTCGGAAAGTAATTGTTTTTGGCCGCAGTATGGAAAAAACTATTAATGTCAGTCAAAAACTCAAATATATTAATGCTCCACGTGGAACATTTATAAATATTAAAGAATTTAAAAATCTTCCGCCTAATAAAATAACAATATTGAGTACCGGTTCGCAAGGCGAACCGCTAGCGGCATTATCGCGAATTGCCGACGGAAGCCATGTCCATATAAAAATTATTCCCGGAGATACCATTGTTTTTTCATCTTCGCCAATTCCCGGTAACCAAGAAGCAATTAATCGTACAATCAATAAATTATATCAAGCAGGAAGCAACGTTATTGTTAATAGTCCTCTTACCGACACCCATACTTCGGGACATGCCAGCGAAACAGAATTAATGATTATGCTTTCGCTAACAAAGCCAAAACACTTTATGCCAATTCACGGTGTTTATTCAATGCTTAAACGACACGCCCAATTAGCAGTCGAAACCGGTGTCGCTTTTGAAAACTGTCATGTCTTGGATAACGGCGAGGTCCTTACTTTTACCGACAGTAAAGTGTTTTCCCATTATGCTGTCCAATCCGGAAGCATCTATATTGATTCGGATAAATTTGATATTGACAACAGTATTATCAAAGAAAGAAAGATTCTTTCTGATGACGGTATGCTTTCAGTGATTTTTACTGCAAAAAACCGCAAATTGACTAAAAAGCCTAATATCATTAGTCGTGGCTTTATTTATCTTAAAGATTCAGAAAAACTCCTTTCTGAAATAGAAAGACATGCAGAAAAAGTATATACTGATTATTTAAATAATACCAAGCGGTTTCATACAAATTATCTGACTAACCTCATCACTCATGAATTATCCAATTATATATATGATAAAACGGAAAAAAGACCAATGATCGTTCCTATTATCATGAACTATTAAAAAAAGTCAAGTTGCATAAACTTGACTTTAATTTTTCATAGTAAAAAAATACGGTAAACGTCGTTGCTCCGTCATTGTTCATTTAATACTTTATGTTTAAAAATCCGATATATTTCCCTAACTATCAGTGCATCTTCCAAAGCGTCATGCCGTTGAGCTTCCATTTCTAAACCGCTTATTTCCCGATAAGTGTTGAACAATCCCAAATCAATCTTAAAATTATAATAGTTTTTTATTACCTGCATTAAATTAATATAACGATTTCTTATTTCCAAATCATCAAGACGGTTTAACGCAAATGAATTTTCTAAAGCCAAAATATCATTCCGACCCCAAGCGATAATTTTTATATCGTATTTATCTATACACCACTTGATCAAATGATAAAACTCATTATATTTACAAGCATTATTGAAATCTTCTTGCTTCTTGCCAATGAATCGCAACGTCCTTTTATTTAGAGAATATTTTCTTTGCGGTTTTACCAAAGCTCCATCTTCGAATATGATATTTCCGGATTCATCCTCCACAACAATCCCATATTGAATAATTTCTGCAACATGAGTCATCGTCTGATAATAAGAAGGCAGGGAATACTCCAAATCCAAAAACATCTTGTTTTTTGTACTCAGCAGTAAATTCTTAACTCCTTTTCTAATTGTGGAAAGATTATAATAAACGATTTTTTCTTTTTTAGTGCTTTGAACAATTTTGTTAAAAAAATTAATTTCATGACAATGATAATTACCATATTGTTTTTTTTCAATGGATGCGTTAACGAAAACATATGGATTATAATAAAAATAGGGCCCGAAATCTTTAAAAAGTTTCCTTGACATATAAAAATAATGGATTTTATCTTTACCTTGCACTTTTATAATTCGTTCTTTGGGGAGTGTTTTGACTATTTTACCGTAAACTTTCATGCTGATCCTTTCGTTATTTATTATCAAGCGATAATTCTTTAATCCGGATTAATTCCAATATAGCTTGACTACGGCCTTTAACGCCCAATTTTTGAATGACGTTGGATATATGGTTTCTAACGGTTTTTTCACTGATTTTTAGTTTTTCGGCAATTTCTGTCGTATCATAATTGGCAATCAGTAACTTAAATATTTCTCTTTCCCGGTTTGTTAGAAATTTTTGTGTATACATGCTATCCCTCCTATATTATCCATTATTATAATATGCAAAGAAATATAGGAGGTCACTACACTACTTTTTTTATTTCATTTATTTGTTCATCAGTTAACTTTATTTCTCTTAATTTATTCTCAAAATCCCGATAATCAGTTTTTTTAAGTATTTCGATTATCTGTTTTTTCTTTATTTTACCGATACCTTTAATTTGATCCAATTTTGAAGTCAAAACTTCACGCGTGTGGGTTTGGCGATAAAAGGTAACCGCAAACCGATGAACTTCGTCCTGCAAATTTTCCAAAAAGAAAAACATATTGGTTTTTTTATTAATATCAATTTGTTTGTTTTTAAAAAAGAGATACGAGGTTCGATGATAATCGTCTTTGCCTAAACCTAAAACTTCAATCTTTATATCCAAACTACTCAAGGCTCTTTCAGCGCTGTCGACCTGAGGCTTACCGCCATCTATAACGATTAAATCCGGCATAACATAATTTTGATCTTTTAAGCGTTTATATCTTCTCAAAACAATTTCATAAATCGAATCAGCATCATTGGCTCCGATTACTGTTTTAATTTTATACTTTCGATATTTTTTTCGGGACGGTACACCATCTATATAAACAACCATTGCACCGACTGAATATGCACCTTGAATATTAGACACATCAAAAGCTTCAATATATCGCGGTGGCACAATGTCAAGAAATTCACCCAAGGCAAAAACAGCGCCGAGTGTTTTTTCGTGCTTGTTTTTTTCGATTTTTATCATATGAACTAATTTTTCTTGAGCATTTTCCGTAACTAAATCAACATATTTTTTCTTTTGACCGCGTTTTGGAATAATAATGCGGTTTCTAATTTTCTCATCGATTATAGAAACATCAACCGGTGGTAAAAGAATCACACGGGGAATGGGGTTGTTGTGAGTTATATAAAACTGTCCGATAAAGTTAATAAACATTTCTTCTGCTATCCCCATAACTTCAAATAAATAATCATCGCTGGCCACGGTTTTTTGCCCACGGACATGAAACACCTGAATCCCAATATATTTTTGATTAGAATAATAAGAAAAGATATCGGTATCTTCAATATCAAGTTCCATTTTTTGTTTTTCTGATATGGTTTTTAAATTATCGAGCAGTTCCCGGTATTCTAATGCTTTTTCATATTGTAAATTATCAGCAGCTTGAATCATTTTTATTTCAAGGCTTTGTTGTAATTCTTTAGTGCTGCCATTTAAAAATATAATGGCTTCATCTAAAAATGCTTTATATTCTTCTGCTGGTATATATTTGATACAAGGAGCAAGGCATTGACCTAAATGATAATAAAGACATTCTTTTTTAGGAATAATGCGGCATTTTCGAAATGGATAAATTCGATTAAACAATTCAACAATTTCTTTAGCCGCATTCGCATGAGGATATGGACCGAAATATTTCCCCTTTTTATTTATATCTCTAGTATAATAAAGGCGTGGATATTTTTCGTTGCCAATGTAAATATAAGGATATTTTTTATCATCAGTGAAAATTATGTTGTATTTCGGGTTATGTTTTTTAATTAAATTCATTTCCAAAATAAAAGCTTCTGTTTCTGTCGACGTTATTATATATTCGAAACCATCAATATTTTCCACCATTATGGTTGTTTTAGCGTCATGAACACCAGTAAAATATGATTTAATTCGATTAGAAAGGTTTTTTGCCTTTCCGACGTAAATAACTTCCCGCTCTTTATTGTACATAATATAGCAACCGGGTTTTTTGGGAATATCTTTCAATTTATCTTTTATATCCATAGGCTACCTCAAAAAACCCTTATTTTTAGTGGTCGTCTAAATCTTTTAATATTTTTTCTATTCGGTCGCCATATTCCAACGAATCATCATATTTAAAACGCAATTCCGGTACTTTCCTGATTTTAAGCGTTTTACTTAAAATCGTTTTTATGTAACCTTTCGCCTCTTCAAGTGTTCGCGAAGTCGTCTCGATTTGATTTTCATTCCCCAAAACACGATAATAAATAGTGGCGAATGAATAATCATTAGTCAATGAAACTTTTGTAATGGTAACGAATTTAAGTCTTTCATCTTTTACTTCTGATATTATTATTCTTCCGATTTCTCTTTCAATGATTTTTTCCAATCTTTCCTGTTTAAAACCCATAATTACACCCGCTTTACTTTTTCCATTATATAAGCTTCAATAATGTCTCCTACTTTAATATCATTAAAGTTTTCAATTGTTATACCGCATTCGTATCCGGTTTTTACTTCCTTAACATCATCTTTAAAACGACGTAATGAAGCAATTTTACCTTCATAAACAACAATCGAATCACGAATTAATCTAGCATCGGCGTTTCTGTTTATCAATCCGTCGGTTATATAACAGCCGGCAATCGTTCCTAACTTAGATGCTTTAAAGATTTCTCGAACTTCGGCTTGACCAAGAATTTTTTCTTCATATATTGGTTCAAGCATTCCTGTTAATGCCGCTTCAATATCTTCTAGTAATTTATATATGACATTATATAGTCTAATTTCAATCTCTTTTTCTTTAGCATATTCATTAATTTGAGCCATGGGACGAACGTTAAAAGCAACAATTATTGCTTGAGAAGCAACGGCAAGATTAATATCATTTTCCGTTACGGCACCAACGCCGGAACGAATAACATTGACTTTGATTCCTTCAACATTCAGTTTTTCCAAGGAATTTTGGAGGGCTTCGATTGAACCGTGAACATCACCCTTTATTATCAGGTTAAGTTCTTTAGCGGTCTGATCGATATCATCAAATATATTTGCCAATTGAATCGGTCTACCAACACCCATTTCTTTTTCAAAAGCACGTTGTGTTCTTTCTTCAGCAATTAACCTAGCTGTTTTTTCATCTTCAAATACCATAAATTGATCGCCGGCTTGGGGAACACCGTTTAGTCCGGTTATTTCTACTGCTTTTGAAGGCCCGGCCGATTTAATTTGAGCCCTAGTTTCATCTTGCATCGCTCTGATCTTTCCGTAAGTGTTGCCGACGACAATTGGATCCCCGATTTTAATCGAGCCGTTCTTAACCAACAAAGTAGCTACCGAACCGCGGCCCCGATCCAATTTAGCTTCGATTACGGTGCCCATTCCTAAACGATTGGGATTGGCACGATAATTTTCCATTTCAGCCGTAAGTGATATCATTTCCAATAATTCATCGACACCCTGCCCGGTTAATGCAGAAATATTAACATAGATTGTATTGCCACCCCATTCTTCAGGAACCAAATCGTATTTGCTGAGTTCTTGTTTAATACGATCAGGATTTACATTGGGCTTATCGATTTTGTTGACGGCTACGATAATAGGTACCCTTGCCGATTTGGCATGATCAATTGCTTCTTTGGTTTGAGGCATAACCCCGTCATCGGCGGCGACAATTAAAACAACAATATCGGTGACCATTGCTCCGCGTGCTCGCATTTCAGTAAAAGCAGCATGTCCTGGGGTATCAATAAAAGTTATGCTTTTACCATTTTTCTTAACTTGATATGCCCCGATATGTTGAGTTATTCCTCCTGCTTCGTTTGATACAACATTGGAATTTCTAATTGTATCAAGCAAAGTGGTTTTGCCATGGTCAACATGTCCCATTATTGTAACAATCGGAGCTCTTCCTTGCAACAGTTCTTCCGGATCATCAATTTTAATATTTTCAAATTTAGTTATATCTTCATTAGCCTTATCCTTTAAAATAAATTTAAATTCATCAGCTAAAATTTCTACAATATCGCGGTCAATCGCCTGCGAAGCACTAACCATATATCCAAACATAATAAGTTTCCGCACCACATCGCTAACACCGACTTTTAGATTATCAGCTATCTGAGCTACCGTCATGCCGGGAACATAATATAAAATATTCCCGCCCCTTAGATTAACATTTGTTTGTCGGTTGCTGATTTTCTTTTGGCGTTTTTTTACATTCTTTAATCGAACATAAACTCGTGTTTCTTTTTCATAATCATTATATTTATCGTCATATACTCTGGTAAATTCAATTTCCGGTTCTTCTGGTTGACCTGGGATATCCGGTTTTTTCGTTTTGCTGGGCTGAGTTTTTTCCTTAACTGGTTTAACCGGTGGAGTTGTTTTTGCTGCTTCGGGCTTTTTTGGTTTGGGCTTTACCGGTTTCTTAGCTTTAGGTTTGGGCTTATCTGGCTCTTTTCCTTTAGTACTTGTTACTTCTTCTTTTGGAATAGTTTCTTTTTTCTTTTCTGGAACAGGCTGCTCTTTTGCAGCTGCTTGCTTTCGAGCAGCGCTTCTAATATCCATTTTATATACTTTACTTAATTTCTTTATAATATCAGTAGTAATATCAGTCTCAAGATCAGCCACAATCCCAACATTCTCCAGTTTTGTTAATAATTCCTCTTCCGGAACTTGAATTACATCTAAAATTTCTCTAACTTTCATTTAATACCTCCGTTCGATTGCCCATTAATTGCATCAAAAAAACCTTGATCGGTAATTGCTAATACCATACAAATTGGCTTCCCAATTGCTCTAGACAATTCATCACTTGTATATTCGTTAACAAATAATATTTTATAATAATAACATTTTTTTTCAAATGTTTTAATTGTATTTGCAGCTGCATCATTCGCAACAAAAACAATTTTTGCTTTCCTTTGTTTTATCATTCTTAAAACCATATCGCTGCCGGCAACCACTTTATTAGCTCTCCGGGCAAGACCTAAATAATTAAGAATCTTAACTCGGTTCATTATCATCGACCAACAATTGCATTAACTGGTCATATATTTTTAAGGGTATTGCTATTCCCAAATGCTTATCTAATATTTTTGTTTTTATCGCTTTTTGAATTGTGTCTTTTTGCTTGCTTAAATAAGCGCCACGACCGCGTGTTTTTCCCGTCAAATCGACTTCAACTCTACCATCGCTTGTTCTGACAATTCTAAACATCTCTTTTTTAGGAAAGTGAATATTTGTAACTACGCATTGTCTCATTGGAGTTTTCTTTTTTTTCATTTTGATAACACCTAATTTCTTTTGACGTTATAATTAAATTCAATTCCTTCCTTTGTCGCTTCAGATAGTTTTTTAATATCGATTCTCCAGCCAATTGCATAAGCAGCCAATCGAGCGTTTTGTCCTTTTCTGCCAATTGCAAGAGAATATTGATCATCATTTACAATCACAGTTGCTTGTTTCTTTTTTTCATTAGTAATTACGCTTAATGACTGCGCCGGAAGTAGGGCTTCCGCAATTAAATCAACAGGATTATCTTTCCAGGTAAAAATATCAATTTTTTCATTGTTTAACAGGCGGTTTATTTCCTTAATCCTTAATCCGCCCTGGCCGACACATGCACCTTTTGGATCGATGTTATCTTTTAAAGACATGACGCCGATTTTGGTACGATCACCGGGATCACGGGCAATTCCCATTATTTCAATTGAACCATCATGTATTTCTGGAATAATCGTCTCAAATAATCTTTTAACAATTTCCCGGTTAGTTCGCGTCAAATAAACCTTAGGGCCTTTCGTTGTTTTTTCAACTTTGGTGATATATACTTTTTTTACTTCACCAACATTAAAGCTCTCTCCCGGTAATCCTTCTTTATCCGGCATTGTTGCTACTGTATTTTTACCAATATGAAACATAACAAAGCCATTATTATAATCAATAACGGTTGCGTTAATTACCTCATCTACTTTATCATAAAAGAATTCATGTGCATATTCTCGCTCCAGTTCTTTTAAGCCGCTAAGTAAACTTTGTTTGAATATTGAAGCGGCTTTCCGACTAAAACTGTTTAAATTGATTTCTGTTTTTATTTCACTTCCGACTTTAACTTTCGGTTTTATTTTTATCGCTTCTTCAAGTAATATTTGTCCCCGCGGCGGTCCATTTGAATCAATCTCATCAACAACATATTTGTATTCTAACACTTTTATTTTCTTTTTTTCAAAATCCCATTCAGTTTTTATATCCCCCGAATAACCAGCATTACGGCTTGAAACCGATATTGCGGTTTCAACTTTCGACAAGACATCTTCAATAGTTAATCCTCTTTCCATGGCAATTGTTTCTAATGAATCAAAAAAATTTTTACTAATCATTTTACCTCCTAAAATCTAACTGCTAATCTAATTTTACTTATTTCATTTCTATTGATGGTTATTTTACGTTTTTGATCCGAAAGATAAATTGTTAATTCATCGTTCGAAAAACTAATCAGGTTCCCAAAAAACTCTTTTTTACCGTCAATTCTTTTATACCCCCTAATACAAATATATTCACCGATAGAATTCTTTATATCCATATCCGTTTTTAACTCTCTTTCCAAACCTTCCGAAGAAACTTCTAAATAATATTGTTCATCAATAAAATCATATTTATCCAATTCATCACTAATTAACTTGTTTAAATAAGCAGAATCTTCGATTGTTAAGGCTGGTTTTTTTCGGGCGATAACCCTTAATATTTTCATGCTCTGTTCTTTTACAAACTCTACACTAACAATTTCAATATCTGATTTTTGAGCACAAATTCGCGCAATTTCTTCAATTTTTTTTATTTTCTTATTCATTATAATGCTCCATACCTATTGTTTAAAGGAGTGAGATAAACTCACTCCTTAATTTTACACCCTACTGTCTATTATATCATGATTAAAAAACGATGTCAACGAAGTTTTATTTTTCTGACGGTTTAGCCGGCAAGTCAGAATAAAGAAACACGGATTCGTTATATCCTTTACCATCAGATACAGTAACCATATAACCAACCCGTTTTGGAGCCACATCAAGTTTAATAATTCGGCCGTAATTATCAACATAATCAGGATTATTCGAATTAAAGGTGATTGTATATCCGTCTAGTTCAAGCAGGGCAAAATATTCGGCTTCAACTAGTGAAATAGCATTTGCATATAGG